>JBDRFW010000236.1:0-2756 GCA_043818415.1 Chloroflexota bacterium
TTTATCTTCTCCGTCTGAATCAGCGTCAACACCTCGGTCAGCTCGTCGAGGGTGCCCAGGCCGCCCGGCATGATGATAAAGGCCGTGGCGTACTTGACCAGCATCACCTTGCGCACGAAGAAGTGGTGAAAGGTTATCGAGCGGTCCGCATAGGCGTTGCAGGCCTGCTCCTCCGGCAGCTTTATGTTCAGGCCGACCGACTTCACCCCCGCCTCCCGCGCCCCCTTGTTGGCCGCCTCCATGACCCCCGGACCGCCGCCGGTCATGATGGAGAAGCCCGCCTTGCCCAGTCGAAAGGCGATATCTTCGACCTGCTCGTACAACGGGTCCTCGGGCTTGAGGCGGGCGGAGCCGTAAACCGTGACGGCGGGCACGATATCCGCCAGGGTATCGAAGCCCTCCACCAGCTCCCCGATGATGCGGAACATCCGCCAGGAGTCCTCCTTGGCCATCTGGTTGATTTCATACTGGTTTTTCATGGTTCCTCCACTACGGCACGGCGCTGTTATTCCAGGCGTACCCGGGCGTTGTAGGCCGGCACCGATGTCTCGTAGCCGTTGCGTTCTTTAAGGTAAGCGGCAAAATGCTCGGCGGCTTTGACCTCCCCGTGAGTCACGAAGACGTGACGAGGCTCCACCGAGAGCTTGGAGAGCCACTTCAAGAGGTCGTCCCGGTCCGCGTGGGCGGAAAAGCCGTGTATCTGCTCTATTCTAGCGAGGACGGGGTGAGGCTGCCCGAAGATTCTGACGCTCTTGGCGCCGTCCACTATCTGCCGGCCCAGGGTGCCTTCCGCCTGGTAGCCGATGAAGAGGACCGTGCTATCCGGCCGCGAGATGTTGTTGCCCAGGTGGTGCTTTACCCGGCCGCCGGTACACATCCCGGAGCCGGCGATTATCATCACGGTGCCCTTGATATTGTTCAGGGCCTTGGACTCCTCGGTGGTCTCCACCATGGTCAGGCCGGGGAAGTCGAAGGGCGAGCTGTGCTTTTTTATCAGGTCTCGCAACTCCTGGTCGAACAGCTCGGAGTAGTGCTTGAACACCTCGGTGATTTTAATAGCCATCGGGCTGTCCAGGTATATTTTCATCTCCGGTATCCGGTTTTCGATTCGCAGGGCATTGAGATGATACAGGATTTCCTGGGCGCGCTGCAGGGCGAAGCTGGGGACGATGATATTGCCGCCGGCGGCGAAGGTAGCTTTGACGGCGTTTTCCAACTGCTGGCCGACCTCCACCTCGTCCTCGTGCTCACGGTCGCCGTAGGTAGACTCGACGACGATGTAGTCCGTCTTGCGGAAAACGGTGGGGTCTTCCAGGATGGGACGGTCCCACCGGCCGACATCCCCGGAGAAGATGATGCTGCGCTTTTCCTCCCCCTGGGTTATCATCAGCTTAATCATGGCCGAGCCGAGGACATGGCCGGCATCGCGGAAGATAGCCTCGACGCCCGGCCCGATGGCTACCGGATGGTCGTATTCCACGGGGTCGAACAGGGGCAGGGCCGACTCGGCATCGGCGATGGTGTAGAGTGGCAGTTCCGGGTAGGGGCTCTGTCTCCCCTCCCGGATATGCCGCTTTTTCTTGTAGGCGGCGTCTTCTTCCTGGAGCTTGGCGGCATCGAGAAGGATTATCCGGGCGATATCGGCGGTAGCCGCCGTGCAGATGACCCGGCCCCGGAAGCCCTCCTTCACGAGCTTGGGGAGCAGCCCGCAGTGGTCAAGGTGGGCGTGGGTCAGCAGGACGGCGTCCAGGTCAGCCGGCGGCACCTGGAAAGGCTCCCAGTTCCGGTGCTGGAAGTCCCTCTCCTGGTAGAGGCCGCAGTCCACCAGGAGCCGGACGTCGTTCGCCTCCACCAGGTAGCGGGACCCGGTCACGTTGCGGGCGGCACCCAGAAAGCTCAAGTTTATATCCAATATTCTCCTCCTTGCTTGTTTTCCATCATAACATTTGCGGGGTCGGAGACGCCAGCCGGGATGTGTTAGAATATAGGTGCGGGTTGGTGGGGAGGATAGCCTAAGTTCAGGGGGGCCGGTAGATGGCGATGAATCATGTTAACGGTAAGAACCGCGGTAAAGTAACCCTTTACGCCCTGAGCACCTGCGGGTGGTGCCGACGCACCAAGGCGCTGCTCGACGACCTCGGCGTGGCCTACGACTTCACGGAAGTGGACCGGCTCAAAGGGGCGGAGCAGCAGGAAGCTATCGACACCATCAAGAAGTATAACCCGGCCTGCAACTTCCCGACGATAGTGATTAACGACAAGAAATGCATCGTCGGCTTCCAGGAGGAGGAAATCCGGGAGGCCCTGGGTGGCAAGTAGTCGGCAAGAAGTCTCCCCTCAGGAGGTAGGCCGTCTCCGTGATACATTGCGGCGGGAAGCCGGGGCGGGGGGCTACCACCTCAACCCCGACGACGCCCTGACCGGCGATCTTGTTGAGGGCCTGCTCGTCAACGAAAAACGGTACGGCTACCGGGCCTGCCCCTGCCGCCTGGCTTCCGGCGACCGTGAGGAAGACCTGGACATCGTCTGCCCCTGCGACTACCGCGACCCCGACCTGGCCGAGTACGGGACCTGCTACTGCGCCCTCTACGTCTCCGGTGACGTTGCCGAAGGGAAGAAAAAGGCGGGCTCCATCCCCGAGCGCCGCCCCCCCGCGGGAAAAAAGAGGCCAGAAAAAGACCGCCCGGAAAGCGGCCTCCTTAGCGTCACTGCCGCTACCGGTCTGGCGCTGCCGGGTCTGCGGCTACCTCTGCGCC
>JBDRFW010000237.1:0-19202 GCA_043818415.1 Chloroflexota bacterium
GGGTGTACAGCGGAAGGGTGTATAATATCAGGGAATGGTGTATATAAGAGAGGGATTGCCATAAGTCCCGGAGCAGGTGAACTATGAGCATGGACATGTTCGAGCCGGCGGAACAGAAGGACCGGCCGCAGGACCCGCAGCAGATGCAGCAGGCCCCCCCTGGCCACCCGGATGCGGCCCAACGGCCTCCACACCTTCGTGGGCCAGGAGCACCTCATCGGCAAGGGGCGCGTCCTGCGCCGCGCCATAGAGGCGGACCGTATCCCCTCGATGATTTTCTGGGGCCCGCCCGGCTGCGGCAAGACCACCCTGGCCTTCATCATCGCCAACAGCACCGGCGCCTCCTTCTCCCCCGTCAGTGCCGTCAGCGCCAGCGTGGCCGACCTCCGCCGCATCGTCCAGCAGGCCGCCGAGCGCCGCAAGGTCCATCTCCAGAAGACCATCCTCTTCATCGACGAGATTCACCGCTTCAACAAAGCCCAGCAGGACGCCATCCTCCCCTACGTCGAGGACGGCACCGTCATCCTCATCGGCGCCACCACGGAGAACCCCTCCTTCGAGGTGACCTCGCCGCTGCTCTCCCGCGCCCGCGTCCTGCCGCTCAAGCCCCTCACCGAGGATGAAATCCAGATACTCACATTGAGGGCGCTGCGGGACAAGTTCCAGGGCATCGGCGACCTCAACGCTGAGCTTTCCCGGGACGCCATGAGCCACCTCATCGCCATGTCCAACCACGATGCCCGGGTGGCCCTCAATACCCTGGAGACGGCTGCCCTGAACACGCCCCCCAATGATGAGGGCCGGCGTCACATCACCCTCTCTGTCATCGAGGACGCCATCCAGCGCCGCGCCGTGCGCTACGACAAGGCCGGCGAGCAGCACTACGACCTCATTTCCGCCCTGCATAAATCAATGCGGGGCTCCGACCCCAATGCCGCGATATACTGGCTGGCGGTGATGCTGGAGGCGGGGGAAGACCCGCTCTACATCGCCCGGCGGCTGGTGCGCTTCGCCTCGGAGGACGTCGGCCTGGCGGACCCGCAGGCGCTCGTCGTGGCCATGGCCGCCCAGCAGGCGGTCCACTTCATCGGCATGCCGGAGGGCAACCTGGCCCTGGCGGAGGCCGCCGTCTACCTGGCCACCGCTCCCAAGAGCAACTCTCTCTACACTGCCTACCAGAAGGTCCAGGAGGAAATTAAAGGCGGCTCCACCGAGTCCGTGCCCCTGCACCTGCGCAACCCGGTCACCCCGCTGATGGAGGAGACGGGCTACGGCGAAGGCTATAAGTACGACCACGACTACCCGGAGCACTTCGCGGAGCAGCAGCACCTCCCCGATTCCCTCAAGGGCCGGAAGTTCTATAACCCCGGCAAGATGGGCTACGAAAA
The DNA here is from genome assembly GCA_043818415.1 of Chloroflexota bacterium. Taxonomy (GTDB): domain Bacteria; phylum Chloroflexota; class Dehalococcoidia; order Dehalococcoidales; family RBG-16-60-22; genus RBG-16-60-22. Next base: position 1,389 of record JBDRFW010000237.1, read on the forward strand.
GCAGGTGATGGACCGCTTGAAGGTCTGGTGGCAGAACAAGGGCAAGCCGGAGGCCGGTGAAGAGCCGCCGGAGCCCGGTCCGGAAAAAGGTGACTAGGGCCGTCGGTGAAGGAAATCCGTACCGGGGCAGGGTCGTCGAAACCGCCGCCCACCGCGTCTGAGTTTCCTTGACAATGGCCGCAGTCCTCTAATAAACTCGTAATGATTCAGTGTTAAATTCAGAGTCGACACGGCGGAGACGGAGCCTGCCCGCGGCACCGGGGCACACCTCTCGACTATTCACCGCTGCCGTGGCGTCTTTCCCGCCAGGGGGCGCCCCGGTAACATGTTTGAAGCGGCGGCCACGCGTGGTGCCGCTTTCTTTTTATCCCCGCCGGGAGCCGGCCGGGTATCAGTCGTCCCCGCTGAGGAGAGGTTCTTATGGTTAGGTTACCTTTTATTCCCAAGGAGCAGAAGTTCTCGGTGCTCTTCGAGGAGAGCGCCAGTAACATCGTCAAGGCTTCCCGGGCGCTGAAGGAGATGGTGGATACCTGGCAGTTCGTCGATAGCCGGGTGGCGGAAATAACCGAGCTGGAACACCGGGGAGATACTATCACCCATCAAATCCTTTCCCTGCTGCACCGCACCTTCGTGACCCCCTTCGACCGCGAAGATATTGCCCTGCTGGCGCATACCCTGGACGACATCGTCGACTTCGTTCATTCCGCCGCCGATGCCATGTTCATTTACAAGGTACATAGTCCCACGGACCGGGCCAAGGAGCTGGCGGACATCATCGTCCAGGGGGCGGTCGAGGTGGAGAGCGCCGTCAAGGGACTGCGCCGGCGTTCCGAGCTCAAGCGCATCCTCGAGAAGTGCGTGGAAATCAACCGGCTGGAGAACATGGCCGACCGCGTTTACCGGGCCGCCATCGCCGAGCTCTTCGAAAATACCCAGGACATGGCCGAGGTTATCAAGTGGCGTGAAATTTACGAGCATATGGAGAGTGCCACCGACCGCTGCGAGGACGTGGCCAATGTCCTCGAAGGGGTAGCCCTCAAGCATGCCTGATACCAATCTCCTCCTGTTGGTCCTGATTATCCTGCTGGCCATGGGGTTTGGTTTTACCAACGGCCTTAACGATGCCGCCAATGCCGTCGCCACCGCCATCGGTACCCGCGCCCTTTCCCCCCGGGCTGCGGTAACCCTGGCGGCTATCTTTAACTTCGCAGGGGCGGCCACCGGGCTGGAAGTTGCCCGTACCATCGGCAAGGGGATTATCGTCCCGGAGGCCGTGACCTTCCTGACGATAATCGCTGCCCTGGTATCGGTGATAAGCTGGACGGCCTTCGCCACTTACCGCGGCCTTCCCGTCAGCCTGACCCACGGCTTTGTGGTGGCCCTGGCGGCCTCCGGCGCGGCGGCAGTTGGGGGCCAGGCGGTGGTATGGAGCGTCATGAACCGGGTGATGGCGGCCGTGGTCACGGCGCCCCTGCTCGGTTTCATCGGGGGTTTCATCGTGATGGTCGCCCTGTACTGGGCATTACGGCGCGTCGCACCGGATAAAATCCGGAGCCTTTTCAGTAAACTCCAGATACCGGCATCGGCCTTCGTGGCCTATGCTCACGGTAAGAATGACGGCCAGATGCCGATAGGCGTCATCGCCATGGCGCTGGTAACTTATTACCGGGACCCCACCATCTGGGACCGCCTCTCCATCACCGATTCCCAGCTGTGGTGGGTAATCGTTGTCTACGCCCTGGCCATCAGTTCCGGCATGGGGCTGGGGGGCCGGAGGGTGATTAAGACGGTGGGGATGCGTGTCACCAACTTGAGGCCAATTCACGGCTTTACGGCCCAGGCTTCGGCGGCCGGGGTCATCGAGGTAGCTTCCCAGCTGGGCATACCGGTGAGCACCACTCACTGTGTCAGCTCTGCCGTCATGGGGGTGGGGGCTACCGAGCGGTTTTCGGCGGTGCGCTGGGGGATTGCCGGAAACATCATCGCGGCCTGGATACTGACGTTCCCTATCTGCGGGGCGCTGGGCTACTTCTTTTCATGGCTGCTGCACGCGATATTCTAGAGCTTACAGAATAATCTCGCGCGGCTCCACGCGGCACTTTTCGGCGGTGATGATGGCCTGGATATCGGCGGCGGCCTTTTCCAGCTCGCCCTGCCGGTTCAGCACCACGTAGTCGAACATCGGCAGCGTCTCCAGCTCCCTCCGGGCCGTCTTCAGGCGCAAATCAAGGTCGGCCTCGGTCTCCGTGTGGCGCTGCCTGAGCCGGGTCGCCAGCTCCTCCAGGGAAGGCGGCGTCACGAAGATGAACACGGCCGGCGGCGCGAGCTTCTTGATGGTGGCCGCTCCCTGGACGTCCGTCTTGATGATAACGTCCCTGCCCTTTTGGAGGGCCAGCCTGACCGGCTCCCGGGGCACGCCGTAGCGGTGGCCGTAGACCTCCGCCCATTCCAGCAGCTCCTTGCGGTCAATCAGCTCCTGGAACCTGGCTGCGGTGACGAAGTGGTAGTGCACCCCGTCCTTCTCGCCGGCGCGGGGGGCCCGGGTGGTCACGGTGACGATGAACTCGAGGTGGCGGGCCGACTGCCGGAGCCTGGCTAAAACGGCGTCCTTGCCCGCGCCGGAGAGGCCGGAGAGAACGATGAGCAAAGGTTTCGGAGGGGGGCCAAGCGGTGAAGTACCCTCACGGCTCATCAGGGGTATCAACCTGTTCCTGCTTTGCCGGCCCGCCGGCCCGGCTCGACTGCAACCGGCTGGCGATGGTCTCCGGGGCCAGGGCGGCTAAAATAATATGGCCGCTATCCGTAAAGATAACGGCCTTGGTGCGGCGGCCGCTGGTCATATCGATGACCTTGCCGTTGTTTTTACCTTCGTGGATGGTGCGTGTGGTGGGGGCGGAATTGGGGGAGGCTATCGCAATTGCCCGGCTCATGGCCATAATGTTGCCAAATCCAATGTGAACCAGATCTACTGTCATATTATCACCTCGTGCATTATTCAGAGGACTTTAACCCATTCTGGTTACCGCCAGAAGTCATCTTCACATACGGACCGGCCGGGGACCCCGAGGCCTGATGGTACTATTGTCAGCCGGACTGAAGTACACGCGCTTAGCTACGAACAGCCTCGCCGGGGAACCCTCCCATAAACTAGCACTTGTTTTCCGGCTTGTCAAGGGCGATTACGCTTGCCGGTCCCCCTTCCCCCCGCTCTTTAATAAAAATTTTACGCTATATATATGAAAATTTAAGGTTTGGCCCTTTTCACAGGTGTGATATTGTGCTAGAATAAAATGTAGCTGAAGCGCCGGACATTAACAACTACAGAGTACCAAGAAGAGATTTGCCTCTTGGTGGTTAGAGCGGGGTGGCACCACCCGTTCCCTTCTCGAACACGGAAGTGAAACGCCCCAGCGCAGACGATACTGAGGGGGTAACCCTTTGTGGAAAATATGCCACTGCCAGGAGGCTTAAAATTAATCGGGCTTCGGCGCTGTCTTAAATCAAAACCCGGAACGTTTATTCCTGCTTGCTTTACAATCTGTGGTATTATAAGATTAGAAGTGGAGGGGGGTCCCTCCAGAGATAAAGAAGTACCGGTAAAGTAAAATGGCCAGCAGGTTTGAGAAGTTTTCAGAACGGGCCCGCCGCGTCCTCACCGTCGCTCAAGAAGAGGCGCGCAACCTCAACCACAGCTACATCGGCACCGAGCATATACTCCTCGGTCTGGTACGTGAGGAAGAGGGGGTAGCCGCACGGGTCCTCACCAACCTGGGCATCGGCCTGGGTAAGGTGCGCTCCGCCGTGGAGTTCATCATCGGGCGCGGGGAGAAGCCGGGCAGCGGCGAGACCGGCCTCACGCCGCGGGCCAAGAAGGTCATCGAGCTGGCCATCGACGAGGCCCGCCAGATGGGCCATAACTATATCGGCACGGAACACCTGCTGCTGGGCCTGCTCCGCGAGGGAGAAGGCGTGGCCTCCAGTGTGCTGGACAGCTTCGGCATTACCCTGGAGCGGGCGCGCGCCGAGACGGCGCACATCCTCACCCAGGGCGCTCCCAAGGCCCGGCTCACCCGCTCGGGGAGTCGGACGCCGGCCCTGGACCAGCTGGGCATCGATTTGACCGCCGCCGCCCGCGCCGGCAAGCTCGACCCCGTTATCGGGCGGCAGAAAGAGATTGAGCGGCTGATTCAGATTCTCAGCCGCCGCACCAAGAACAACCCCGCCCTCGTCGGCGAGCCGGGCGTGGGTAAGACGGCCATCGTGGAAGGCCTGGCCCACCGCATCGTCAGCGGCGATGTCCCGGAGACCCTGGAAGACAAGCGTCTCATCGCGCTGGACATGGGCTCGCTGGTGGCCGGCACCAAGTACCGGGGTGAGTTCGAGGAGCGCCTGAAGAAGATAATCGACGAGATAAAGACCGCCGGCAACTGCGTGATCTTTATCGACGAGTTCCATACCTTGGTCGGCGCTGGCGCCGCCGAGGGCGCCGTGGACGCGGCCAACATCCTCAAGCCGTCACTGGCGCGCGGCGAGCTGCAATGCATCGGCGCCACCACCCTGGACGACTTCCGCAAGCACGTGGAGAGAGACGCCGCCCTGGAGCGCCGCTTCCAGCCGGTGCTGGTGGAGGAGCCGTCCGTGGACGAGACCATGGAGATACTGCGCGGTATTAGGGAGCGCTACGAGGAGCACCACCGCCTCAAGATAAGCGACGAGGCGCTGGCCGCTGCGGCCACCCTGGCCTCCCGCTATATCCCGGACCGCTTCCTGCCGGACAAGGCCATCGACCTGGTTGACGAGGCGGCCTCCCGGGTGCGCATCCGGCACCGGACGATTCCCATCAGCCTCAAGGAGGCCAAGAAGCTGGGCGATAACATCCGCAAGGACAAGGACGCCGCCCTGGCCACCCAGCAGTACGATTACGCCGCCGAGCTGCGCGAGCAGGAGCTCCAGCTTGACGAGAAGATAAAGAAGCTCGAGGCCGAGTGGCGCGACGAGCAGGAGCAGGAAGAGGTGGTCGTCCTGAAAGAGGACATCGCCCAGGTGGTGAGCATGTGGACGGGTGTCCCGGTGGTCCAGCTGGCCGACGACGAGACGAGCCGCCTGCTCCACATGGAAGAGGTACTGCACCAGCGCATCATCGGACAGGATGAGGCTATCGATACCATCGCCAAGGCCATCCGGCGTGCCCGCGCCGGTCTCAAGGACCCGCGGCGGCCCATCGGCAACTTCATCTTTTTAGGCCCCACCGGCGTCGGCAAGACCGAGCTGGCCCGGACGCTGGCCGAGTTCATGTTCGGCAGCGAGGATACGCTCATACGGATTGACATGTCCGAGTTCATGGAGAAGTTCGCCGTGTCCCGACTCATCGGGGCGCCGCCGGGATACGTCGGCTACGACGAAGGCGGGCAGCTCACCGAGGCGGTGCGCCGCAAGTCCTACAGCTGCATCCTGCTTGACGAGATTGAAAAGGCCCACCCGGACGTCTTCAACCTGCTCCTCCAGATATTCGATGACGGGCACCTCACCGATGCCAAGGGACGCCGCGTCGATTTCCGCAACAGCGTTATCATCATGACCAGCAATATCGGCGCCGAGCTTATCCGTAAGGGCACCGCGATCGGCTTTGCGTCCCGCGCCGACGAGTCCAAGACGCGGGAACAGGCCCACGAAAGGATGAAGGAGAACCTGCTCAACGAGCTCAAGAAGGCTTTCCGCCCCGAGTTTCTCAACCGGGTGGACAGCGTGGTCGTGTTCCGCTCCCTCACCAAGGAGCAGATACGCCAGATAGTCGATTTGATGATGGCCACCGTCAGCCAGCAGCTGCGGGACAAGGAAATCAAGCTGGAGGTGACCGAGGCGGCCAAGGACTTCCTGGGCGAAAAGGGCTATGACGAGGTCTTCGGGGCCCGGCCGCTGCGCCGCGTCATCCAGAGCATGGTCGAGGACAAGCTCTCCGAGGCCGTCCTCCGCGAGGAGTTCAAGGTCTTTCCCAAGATTTTTGAGATAAAGGCCAGCGTCAAGAGCAAGGAAATCATCAACGACACCCTCAAGGCGGTCAAGGAAATGCCGGATATCCTCCTGGCCGAGAAGACTAAGGACGCCCTGACCGTTTACTCCACCCGGAACATCAAGTTCGACGTGGAGGAGATGATAAAGGACCGGGTGAAGGAAGCCGTCAAGGATAAACCGGAAAAGAGGGCCAGGGAAGCAGCCTCGGAATACCGCATCACGGAGAGCACCTACATCTCTTACGTGGTCGTGGATATCAAGGACAGCGAGGTTGTCATCGAGTCCAAGGAAAATTTCGTGCTGCCCAACGTGGCGGTCGGCGCCGCGACGGGGTAGCTTTACCCGGACGGCGTGACTTGTAAAACCGACTCCTGTATAATAGGGCGGTGGTGGTTCAAAGCGTTGAGCCCCCCGCCCTTTTGATTGGGAAAGACAGCCGGAAAGGAGCCTGGAAGTTGGCGCGAGAAACGGTAGAAGTACCTATCACCGGTAAAATAATCAGCGTGGACGTCAAGGTCGGCGATACCGTTAAAGAGGGTGACGTCATCTGCGTGCTGGAGTCCATGAAGATGGAGAACCCGATGCTGGCGCCGGTCGACGGCACCGTCGTCGAGGTCAAGGTGGCCGCCGACCAGGTGGTCAAGCCCGGCGACATCATCGCCGTCATTGAATACTGAGGGGACTCGGGATAAGAAATGCAGCTGAACCCCTGGCTATTCGCTCTGGTTGCCTACGTCACCGCGGCGGTGATTACCGTCTGCGTGGCTTTCATCGTCAGGATAATTGCCCTCGTCGTCCAGAGGAAGAAGAGTACCGGGGAGGGCTGAAGGCGGTTATCGTCCCATGGTTATCTTAGAGTTCTTTCAGGGCATCTATACCCTCTTTCTCACCGGGCCGGCCATCGCCTTCGCCAGGATATTCCTGGTGGCCCTGGGGCTGTTCTTCATTTACCTCGCCTATAAGAAGGTCCTGGAAGCCCTCATCATGCTGCCCCTGGGCATCGGGATGATTGCCGTCAACGGCGGCCTCATGGTGATGGAAGCCGGGCAGGTGGGCACGCTCTTCGTCAATCCGCTGGCGGGCAACATCAACGAGCTGATGTACTTCCTGCAAATCGACTTCCTTCAGCCGGTCTATACCTTCATGTTCTCCAACGGGCTGATCGCCGTCCTGATCTTCATGGGCATCGGCGCCATCACGGATATCGATATCCTGCTGGCCAGGCCGGGGATGAGCTTCTTCCTGGCCATCTTCGCCGAGCTCGGCACCATCGTCACCCTGCCGATTGCCATGGCCATGGGGCTCCTCCCCAACGAAGCGGCATCCATCGCCCTGGTGGGCGGCGCCGACGGCCCGATGGTCCTCTACGGCTCCCTGATGATGGCCAAGGACCTCTTCGTGCCGATTACGGTGGTGGCCTACGTTTACCTGGGCGTCTGCTACGCGGGCTATCCCTTTCTGGCGCGCATCATCCCCCGCCGCCTCCGCGCCGTGGAGATGGACTGGCGCACCATCCCCAAGGTCTCCCCCGGCGCCAAGTTCGCCTTCTGCATCGTCACCTTCACCTTCCTGACCGTCCTCTTCCCGGTGGCGGCGCCGCTGTTCGCCTCCTTCTTCCTCGGCCTGGCCGTCAAGGAGGCCGGCATCACGCGCTTCGTGGAGTTCCTCTCCGGGCCGCTGCTCTACGGCTCCACCCTCTTCCTGGGCTTCACCCTGGGTGCCCTGCTCGGCGTGGACGTTATCCTGAACCCCAAGGTGCTCCTGCTGCTGGCCCTGGGGGTCATCGCCCTGACGCTCTCCGGCCTGGGCGGCATCGCCGGCGGCCTCATCTTCCGCAAGATAACCAGGGAGCCGTTCAACCCCCTGCTGGGCATTGCCGCCGTTTCCTGCGTGCCGACCACCGCCAAGGTGGCCCAGAAGTGCGCCCTGATGGTGAATAAGAAGGCCATGATACTGCCCTTTGCCATGGGGCCCTGCGTGGCCGGGGTGATCACCACTGCTGTCATCACCGGCGTCTATATCAATGGGCTGCGCTTCCTCGGCGGGTAGGGGGACACCCTCTCCAAGATGTAACAGGCGGAGAGATGAAGCCGCCGCCGCACCGACCCACGGGGACGCATGAAAAACACCACGCCGAATAACAACCATAACGTACTTAACGACGACCGTATAGGTCTGCTGCTGCTGAAGCTGGCCGCGCCGGCCTTCTTCGGCATGTTCGTCATGACGCTGTACAACGTCGTGGATACCATCTTTATCGGCCACTTCGTCGGCCCGCTGGCCATCGCCGCCCTTTCCATCGCCTTCCCGCTTCAGATACTGACCATGGGTATCGGGATGATGGTGGGACTGGGCGGGGCTTCGCTGATGTCCCGGCTCATCGGCGCCGGGGACACCCCCCGGGCGGAGCGGGCGCTGGGCAACAGCATCACCGCCGATATCATCCTGTCCCTGCTGTTGACGGTCGTCATCCTAGCCAACCTGGGGTTCTGGCTGCGGCTCATCGGCGCCTCGGACGAGGTGCTCCCCTATGCCCGCGACTACCTCAGCATTGTCATCAGCGGCGCGGTTACCGCCACCTTCGGCATGGCCCTGGTCAGCTTCATCCGTTCGGAGGGCAACGCCAGGGTCGGTATGACCGGCATGATAATAGGGGCCGGGCTCAACATCGTCCTGGACGCCATCTTCATCATCCCGCTGGGATGGGGGGTGAAGGGGGCCGCGCTGGCCACCGTCATCGCCCAGGTCGTCTCGCTGGCCTACCTGCTGAGCTATTATATTACCGGCACCAGCTACCTGAAAATACGCACCCCCAACCTCAAGCCGGAGCTTGCGATACTGAGGTCAATCTTCGCCATCGGCGTCGCGTCCTTCGTGAGGACGGTGGCCACCAGCCTCACGGCGATGTTCATCATCAGGACGATTGTCACCTACGGTGGCGACTTCTCCCTCTCCGCCTTCGGCATTATCCAGCGCATCATGATGTTCGCTTTCATGCCGAGCATGGTTATCGGCCAGGGCCTCCAGCCGATTCTGGGTTATAACTACGGGGCCCGGCGCTTCGACCGGGCGCGTCGTGCCATCACCATAGCCATTGTGGCAGCCACGGCGTGCAGCGTCCTCGTCTTCCTGGTGGTCTATTTTATACCGCAGCCGATTATCGGTATTTTCACCGGCGATGCCAGTATCATCGAGCTGGGCACCTTCGCGGCGCGGCGCATCTTCCTGGCGCTGCCCCTGCTCGGCTTTATCATGGTCAGCTCCCTGGTCTTCCAGTCGATTGGCAAGGCCGCCGAGTCGTTCGTCACGGCCATCGTCAGGCCGGTAGCCTTCCTGGTGCCGCTGGTCATCGTGCTGCCCCGCTACTGGCAGCTCGATGGCGTCTGGTTCGCCTTCCCCATCGCCGATACCCTCACCTTTTTACTGACGCTGCTGCTGATTATCCCGGTCATCCGGGGGTTCAAAAAAGCCGGCACCTAGGTTGCCCCGGCCGGGCTTGCGTACCCGGCGTCCATGTGTTTAAACTGTAATTAGGGGGAATATTTCCCTGACAGAGGAGGAGAACCATGAAACAGTTAGGAGAAATCTACCAGACGGCTGACTGGAAGACGGAGAAACACGTCCCGGTCATCGATTGTGCCGCTAAGGTGAAAGCCGGGGAGAACTTCCCGGTCAAGGTAACCCTGGGCAAGGAAATCGCCCATCCCAACACCACCGAGCACCACATCCGCTGGATTGATGTGTACTTCCAGGGCGGGGGGGACAAGTTCCCTTACCAGATAGGCCACTTCGAGTTCACCGCCCACGGGGAATCGACGGAAGGGCCTAACAAGGGCTCGGTATTTACCCACCACGAGGTCAGCCTCACCATGAAGACCGGCAAGTCCGGCACCGTTTACGCGGCGGCCCTGTGCAATATTCACGGCCTCTGGCAGTCCGCCAGGGAAATCAAAGTATAGCCGCGATATCGCGTCGAGGCTCTATTTAACAAACCGTAAGCTGACGCGGCGGCGAGGTCGGAGATGGTTGAGCCCGGCATCAAGGAGATACGCAAGCGGGACGGTTCGGTGGTGGCCTTCAATCCCGAGAAGATTGAAGCGGCCATCTTCAAGGCCCTGGCCGCCACCGGCACCGATGAAGAGGCGCTGGCCGCCCGGCTGGCCCGGCGGGTGGTGGACATCATCGGGGAGAGGGCCGGCGGGAAAGTGCCCTCCGTTGAGCAGGTCCAGGACATCGTCGAAGAAGTCCTCATGAAGGTCTACCCGGACGTCGCCCGGACCTACATCCTCTACCGCCAGCAGCGGGCCGACGTCCGCCGGCTCAAGGGAATCATCGGGGTACGTGACGACCTCAAGCTCGGCATCAACGCCATCAAGGTCCTGGAGCGCCGCTACCTGCTCCGCGACGAGAGCGGCAAGATAGTCGAAACGCCCACCCAGCTCTTCCGGCGGGTGGCTAAGGCCGTCGCCGCCGCGGAGAAGAAGTTCGACCCCTCCGCCGGCGTCAAAGGGCTGGAACAGGGGTTCTTCGAGATGATGAGCCGCCTGGAGTTCCTGCCCAACACCCCCACCCTGATGAACGCCGGCGCGCCCCTGGGGCAGCTGTCCGCCTGCTTCGTCCTCCCCGTCGAGGACTCCATCGTCGGCATCTTCGAAACGCTCCGGGACATGGCCGTCATCCACCAGTCCGGCGGCGGCACCGGCTTCTCGTTCAGTCGCCTCCGGCCCAGGGGGGATATCGTCCGCTCCACCAAGGGCGTGGCGTCCGGGCCGGTGTCCTTCATGAAGATATTCGACTCAGCCACGGCGGTGATGAAGCAGGGCGGCAAGCGGCGCGGCGCCAACATGGGCATCCTCAACGCCGACCACCCCGATATCGTCGAGTTCGTCGGGGCCAAGAGCGACGGCGTGACCCTCTCCAACTTCAATATCTCGGCCGGCGTCACCGACGCCTTCATGGAAGCGGTGGCCCGGGAAGGCAAGTGGCCCCTGGTCAATCCCCGGAACGGCCAGGAGGAGCGCTCCATCAGCGCCGCCGGGCTCTCCGAGATGATGGTCAACAACGCCTGGCTCACCGGCGACCCCGGCCTTATCTTCCTCGACGAGATTAACCGCCATAACCCCACCCCACAACTCGGACGCTTCGAGGCTACCAACCCCTGCGGGGAGCTGCCCCTGCTCCCCTACGAGAGCTGCAACCTGGGCTCCATCAACCTCTCCCGGATGGTCGCCGACGGAAAGGTGGACTGGCCGAAGCTGGAGCGTACGGCGAACCTGGCGGTGCACTTCCTGGACAACGTCATCGAGGCCAATGTCTTCCCGCTCCCCGCCATCGAGCGGATAACCCGTCAGGGGAACCGGAAGATAGGCCTGGGCGTCATGGGCTTTGCCGACGCCCTGGTCCAGCTCGGCGTTCCCTATAACTCCGAAGCGGCCCTGCAAACGGCCGATGAGATAATCCGGTTCATCCGGGAGAAGGCCGTGGCGGCCTCGACCGGCCTGGCCGCGGCGCGCGGCGCCTTCCCCAACTTCGAGGGCAGCATCTACGACCGTCCCGGCGGCGCCAGGCGGCGCAATGCCACCGTCCTTTCCATCGCCCCCACCGGCACTATCAGCATCATCGCCGGCTGCTCCAGCGGCATCGAGCCGCTCTTCGCGCTGGCCTTCGTGCGCAACGTGATGGAGGGCACCCGCCTGCTGGAGGTAAATCCCGTCTTCGAGCAGGTTGCCCGCCGGCGCGGCTTTTACTCCAGGGAGCTGATGGAAGCGGTGGCCCGGGAGGGCACGCTGCGGGGGATATTCGGCGTCCCCGACGACGTCCGGCGGCTGTTCGTGACGGACTGGGATATTGAGCCGGAGTGGCACGTCAGGATGCAGGCGGTCTTCCAGAAATACACGGATAACTCCGTCTCCAAGACGGTAAACCTGCCGGCGCTGGCCACCCCGCAGGAAATCCGGCGCGTCTATACCCTCGCCCGCGAGCTCAAGTGCAAGGGGATAACGGTCTACCGCTACGGCAGCAAGAAGCAGCAGGTGCTGACGCTGGCCGGTCAGGTCACTGATGAGGCCCCCGGGCCCGGCGGATTCGTTACCGCGGAATCGGAGTTCTCCGGGGGGTGTCTGACGGGGACCTGCCCGTTCTGAAGACTATTCCCCGATTCTGGACACCTTGAGCATGTTCGTGGAGCCGGCCTCACCGATGGGTATCCCGGCGGTGATGATGACCAGGTCGTCCTTTTTTGCCAGGCCCAGGTCACGGGAGATACCGGCCCCCAGCGCGAAAAGCTCGTCGACGGACTCCGGCTCGACGATGAAGTGGGGGCGCACCCCCCAGTAGAGCAGCAGCCTTCCGGCCACCACCGGGCTGGGGGTGAGGGCCAGGACCGGCAGGCCGGGGCGGTACTTCGATACCCTCATGGCGGTGCTGCCCGACTGTGTAAAGGCCACGATGGCTTTGGCCTTTAAACTGTGCGCCGTCTGGCAGGCGCTGTAGCTTATCAGCTCGTCCGGCACCCGCTCCAGCCAGTCGCGCCTCGAGGCCAGAATCTGCTCGTAGGGCAGCTTCTTCTCGGCCGCCCGGGCGATGCTCGCCATCATCCTCACGGCCGGCACGGGGAACTTGCCGATGGACGTCTCGGCGGACAGCATGACGGCGTCGGTCCCGTCGAAGATGGCGTTGGCGACGTCAGTGGTCTCCGCCCGGGTGGGGCGCACCGAGTTTATCATCGACTCCAGCATCTCGGTGGCCGTTATCACCGGCTTGCCGGCACGGTTGCATTTCCCGATAATCTCCTTCTGGACCAGCGGCACCCGGTAAAGAGGAATCTCCACCCCGAGGTCGCCCCGGGCCACCATGATGCCGTCGCTGGCCGCCAGGATGGCGCGGAAGTTACGCACCGCTTCACCGCGCTCAATCTTGGCGATGACGGGTATCGGTGCGTGGTTCTTCTCCAGTATAGCCCTGACATCATTAATATCCCCGGCACCGGTCACGAAGGAGAGGGCCAGGTAATCGGGCTGCTGCTTGATGGCGAAGAGGATATCCTGCCGGAGCCGGTCGGAAACGAAAGGGGCGGAAATGCGCATGCCGGGCACCACCAGCCCCTTTCCCTGCCGCAGCAGGCCGCCCACGGTAACCCGGCACCTTACCTCGTTCCCGACTATTTCCAGGGCCCGGAGCTCCATGGCGCCGTCGTCAAGGATGACGGTATTGCCCGCCCTGATGTCCCGGGGCAGGTTGGGCAAAGTGACCGGGAGCAGCGAGGCGTCGCCTTCGATATCTTCGGTGATGAGGCTTACCCGGCTGCCCTTTTTCAGCACCGCCTGGCCGCCCTTGAGTCGGCCGATGCGGTATTTCGGCCCCGGCAGGTCGATGAGCACGGCCGTGTTGATGCCGGTGCGCCGGCTCAGCTTCCTGATTTTTTCTATATAGCGGGCGTGCTCGGCGAGCGTGCCGTGAGACAGGTTGAGGCGGGCCACGTCCATGCCCGCCCGGATAAGTCTCAGTATCACCGCCTCCGACCCCGAGGCCGGACCGATGGTGCAGACTATTTTCGTCCGCCGCTGGTAGTACCCGGAGTTTTTCATGCCACTAAGGTATTATTCTACCGCATAAATGTTAATTTTTCACGCCGGAGGCAGTCAATCCGTGCGGGCGGAAATGAACACATGTGGCCGGGCAGTAGACCGGCGATGAGAGGCGGCGGGGGGAGGATAATCGGCTTCAATCAGGGCTTGACGACCGCCATGGACTTGCCGTTAAGGGAATTAAACAACGGCTTTCTGGTCATCTTCCCCGGGGCGCGCTGGCGCGATGGCCGCGGCGGGCGTGACGACTCCCCTTCCGGCGCTGCCTTGGTATAGTCAAAGTCCGGGAGCGTCCGGCGCTCCAGCGGCGCGCTGAGAATCTGCTCGAGGGCGCGTATCTTGTCGGCATCGGCGCTGGTTACCAGGGTCAACGCGTCACCGCTCTTGTTTACCCGCCCGGTGCGGCCGATGCGGTGGATGTAGTCGTCCGTGCTGGCCGGCATGTCGTAGTTGATGACGTGGGAAATCCGCAGGACATCGAGGCCGCGGGCGGCGATGTCGGTAGCCACCAGGATCTTGTAAGAGCCGTCGCGGAAGCCGTCCAGCGCCGCCTGGCGCCGGGGCTGGGGCATATCACCCTGCAGCGAGGCTACCGGGTAGCCCGCCCTTATCAACTGCTGGGCCAGGCGTTCGGTACGATGCTTGGTGCGGGTAAAGATGAGCACCGACCTGGTTTTGGTCTTATTCAGGATTTCCTTGAGCAGGGCCGTCTTGAGGTGCTGCTGCACCGGGTAGAGGGCATGGGATACCGTTTCTGCCGGCAGCGTTTGGCCTATCTGCACGGTCACCGGGTCATGCAGGATTTCGTGGGCCAGACGGCGGATATCGGCCGGCATGGTGGCGGAGAAAAGCAGGGTCTGCCGCTCGTGCATGATACACTCCAGAATATTCCGGACATCGGGGAGAAAGCCCATGTCGAACATCCGGTCGGCCTCGTCGATGACGAGGACCTTGAGCTCCGACAGGCTGACCGTGCCCTTCCAGAGGTGGTCGAGCAGTCGGCCGGGGCAGGCCGCGACGATTTCCACGCCGTTGCGCAGCCTCCGTATCTGCTGGTCCATGTTGACCCCGCCGTAGACGGCCAAACTCTGCAGTCCGGTCCTCTGCCCCAGGTCGTTGAAGGCCTCGCAGGTCTGCTCGGCCAGCTCGCGGGTGGGGGAGATTACCAGGGCCCGGACGCGGCCCCGCGGCCCGGAAAGCAGGCTTTGCATAATCGGCAGCACGAAGGCGGCCGTCTTGCCGGTGCCGGTCTGGGCCAGGCCGATGACATCGCGTCCCTGCATAATCGGGGGGATGGCCTGAGCCTGGATGGGGGTGGGTTCGGTATAGCCGAGCGCGCGCACGCCGGCCATGATGTTAGGATGGAAGTTAAAGGCCTTGAAACTCATGAGACTCCTTGGTGCAATATCAGGTCGGGAGTCCACCTGGTGGGACAGCCGCCTTAGTTTATCTGGTATTTTCTTTCTCGACTTCTATTGAAACGGTGGTTCTTTTTGACCTCGACAGGGGCCATCCCGCTTTTATTGGAAAGAGGCAGCGCCTCCACGATGTCAATCTCGTGGTCCTTCAGTTTCTTGCCGGTGAGGCTGGCGATGGCGGTGGTGCCTTCGGACTTGGAGGCCATTTCAACGTACCCGTAGCCCCGGGACTGGCCGCTGCCGATGTAGCGGTCGTTCATGATGGTCACGGATACTACCTCCCCGAAGGGTATAAACTCTTCACGCAGTTCGTCCTCGGTTATCTCCAGCGGTAAGTTGCCTACATAGATATTCATGTCGCCCCCTTTTATCAAACCGGCAATGGTGCTCCGATTTGTTACAGGTGAGTCAGCAATGATTTCCGCGACCGGAAGGATAATACAGGCGGGAACTGCCTAATATCTTCGCTGTCCTCGGCCGCCCCCGGACCGGCCGCCGCCGCCGCCGCCGCCCCGGCCGCCCCTATAACCACCGCCATAGTTGCTACCGTAACCGCCGCCCGTCCTGCCGCCGCTGTAGCCGCCGCCCCGACTGTCCGTGCGGGGACGGGACTCATTGACCACGATGGTCCGCTCTTTCAGGGTTTTACCGTTAAGACCGGCGATGGCCGCATCGGCCTCGGACTTTGAAGGCATCTCCACGAAGGCGAAGCCGCGGGGCCGACCGCTGATTTTATCAGCCGGGACCGCCACGGACTCCACCTTGCCAAAAGCCCCGAATTCTGCCGCCAGTTCGTCCTCGGTAACATCGTAGGATAGATTGCCTACATAGATTTTCATAACCTGCCCTCTCCTTGACCTGGAATTAGTCTCCCGTTGCCTTTAATACCCCTGTCTCCGCCGTCTCTTGGCGTTGTTCTTGGCTTTAATTCGGGCGGCTTCACTCTTGGGTACGAAATGGCGGTTGGCTTTGACTTCACGCAGGACGCCGCTCATCTGCATCATTCTCTGAAAGCGGCGCAGTAATGATTCCTGTGATTCACCTTCGTTGATGGAAACTTCTAACGACAATACTCTCACCTGCCAGGGTCGCGGCAGGGTCGGGTAAATGGCCCGGCCGCGACTCTTGGCTTGACCTCACTTATCTACTCGGTCTGACCTTGCGGTAGCAATCGCTGCAGTAGACCGGCTTGTCACCGCGGGGTTGAAAGGGGACTTCGGTGCTCTTGCCGCACTCGGCGCAGGTTACCGGGAACATCTGGCGCGGGGCGCCGCCGTAACCACTACCGTACCGTTCTGACTTTCTTGCCTGACGGCAATCCGGGCAGCGCTTGGGCTCGTTGGTGTAGCCTTTGGACTGGAAGAACTCTTGGTCTTCAGCGCTGAAGGTGAAGGTAGTTCCGCAATCGGTACACTGGATGGACTTGTCCTGAAAACTCATGGATGACCTCCTCTCTTATAACTTAGTTAGAGTTTTGGTCATCCAATACTTACGAAAACTCGTTAAGAGTGGCTTCTAGGAAGCTTGTAATAACCTAAACGATAACTTAACAATAGTATACCATAACAAGTGGCAATTTTCAATTAACATAACTAACCGTGCTATATAATGACAAGTAAGCCGTTAACTGAGGGGGGTTGGTGGAGCCGGGGGGGTGCGAACCCCCTACCTCCAGCTTGCAAAGCAGGCGTTCTCCCAACTGAACTACGGCCCCTTCAAGACATTGAAAATTATAGCATATTTGAGACGGCCTATAATACCCGTCCCCGCCGCCCCATCGTAAGATGTCTATTCCCACCCCGGGCGTTGACCTGCCCCCAAAAGGGACACCACATTTTAAGTTAGAGTTAGCGGTATTCTAGCCTCAGGAGGCGGTGGCCGGTAACCCAACGAGCGATGCGGTCGGATGTGATTATCCTTCCTCCTCCACTCTCCCGGGGACTGCCCGGTTCGATAAACTCCGTCTTCACTCCCAGCCGTTCCAGCCATTTCCTCACCGCTCTGGCCGTGAATTCTGGACCATTATCCGACCGGATATGCTCCGGTATCCCTCGGAAGATGAACAAGTGAAAGAGCTGGTCGATGACATCCTGTGATGTAATATGCCTCTTTACCAGGATAGCCAGGCATCCCCTGGTGTACTCATCGATGATATTTAGTATCCTGAAAGCTCTGCCGTCAGCTGTCCTGGCCATCATAAAACCATAGCTCCGGACATGGTCCTTGTGCCCCGGTCTTAACCTGATACAGGACCCGTCATTGAGCCATAGTCTTTCTCTCTTTGGGGGGCGGGGAACACTTCGGGCTAAGCCGCTGATGGTGCTAGGGCGGCACGGGTGGGAATAGATATCAAACGAGGGGAGGGGCGGAAAATAAAGCTAATCAATGCGGGGGCACCACCACTTGACCATGGCGGACTCCTTGCTGTGACGCATCCCCCGGTCTTTCAGCCACAGTACCCGGTAGCAGAGCCAGCGGCCCAGCTCGTTCATCAGGGTGAAGAGGTTTTTCCTGAGGTCTTTCAGGATAACGTTCAGCTCGTTCAAGCGTTCCGCGTCCAGCTTCCGGAAAATATCGGCGCAGAGGCTCGCCCGCGATGCCAGTGTGATATTGCCGACCACCTTCAGGCCTTCTCCGTTATTTGCACCCGCCTGATGCGCCGTTTGCCCAACTCATTAATGGTGTCAAAAAGGAACGGAAAAATTTATTACCACTGCACAAACATGGGCATTACCACGTGGGTGTAGTTGTCCGTGCCCACAGGGCGGATGAGGCCGGGGCTGGAGGGGTTGGTGGTC
>JBDRFW010000238.1:0-6781 GCA_043818415.1 Chloroflexota bacterium
AACGGCTTCCCGAAGTAGATGAGGTGGAGCGGCACCTTTAAAAACATGATGATGAGCCAGGCGGCCAGCATCCCCCACCAGTTATTGAAAAACAGCGAGACCAGGTAGAGGCCGGCGCCCAGCGACGTGAACACCTCGGCAATCCAGACCAGCACCCCCCTGCGCTCTATCCACTCCGTCTGGGGGGTGGGTTTCACCATCCACTCGTGGGTCACCATCCACTGTCGCAGCATTATGAGACTCCCCTCCGGCCTCCATCGATGTAATATATCGAAGGGTCGGTATCGTATTCGGGGTGGAGCTGGAAACCCTTGTTTTCCCTGATGAGCCGCCGGACCTCGCTATCGGGGTCGTCAAGGTCGCCGAAAATCAGCGCCCGGGCCTGGCAGGCGTTGACGCAGGCCGGGGTGGCATCGCGGTCTTTTCCCGGTTTAAGTCCTCCGGCCAGCCCGGCGTCGATTCTTTCCATGCAGAAATTGCACTTCTCGTTGGTGCCGACGGTGTGCGGGTATAACTTCTGGCCGGCTTTCTCGAACCCGGTAAGTTCGTAGCCGGGGAAATACCCCGTGTCCCGGTCCCGGGAAATAAAGGTGCGGTTCTGGTAAGGACAGGCGATGGTGCAGTACCGGCACCCGACGCACTTTTTCTGGTCAATCCATACTATGCCGTCGGATTCGCGTTTCTGGGAGGCTTCGGTGGGGCAGACGTAAACACAGGGCGGCTCCTTGCAGTGGTTGCAGCGCACCGGGTAGGTCGTCAGCTCCTCGGCGGTCTCTTCCCAGGCAATCAACCGGCACCAGTTAACGCCCAGGGGGAGAAAGTGCTCGACCCGGCAGGCGGCCACGCAGCCGTGGCACCTCATGCATTTACTCAAATCAACGACCATTCCCCATTTCATCGGTGCGGTCATCCGTTACTTGTATTATTATTACGCATCAGATTAATTTATTGGTTGTTGAGAAATTAAATTATATTGATTTGCGTACTAATTATGCCATAAATATTTAATTTATGTTATATTGTAACTTATGTTACATAGTAATATATGTTTCACAGTTTGTCAATATCTTTTAATATTTTCTACAACTTGACAAAAGCAATGACGTCACTTACATTATGTTTTGAGCACCGCATGAACACTTGAAATTATCAAGCTGATGTAATATGGCAATCACCACAAAAATATTAGCTAAAATGCATTACTTTGCCGGCCTGACTCCCGACGAGCTTCAGGAGGTCAGAAAGTATATTGCCTTTGAGAAAAGGATTGAAAAAGGACAGACCCTGTTGTTTGAAGGTGACCAGTCCGAATATATGTATTTGATAGTTTCCGGCGCGGTGAAAGTGTATAAAAGGTCAGCCAATGGGAAAGAACAAATTTTAAATATTACTACCAACGGGGATTCCTTGAATGACGTATCAACGTTTGATGGTGGCGGGAGCGCCGCCAATATGCTGGCAATGACGCCCGTCCGCTGCTACGCTATCAGAAAAAGAGAGATGGAGAAGCTCTTTTGTGAAAGTCCAAAGATAGCACGAAATGTGGCCGGGGTTTTAGCCTCCAGGGTCCGCCGTGATTCTTCGCTGGTAGAGGTCCTGTCATTCGGTCAGGTTATCAGTCGATTGGCGGGATTAATCCTGAAGCAAGTCACCGCCAGCGGAAGAGAACGGTTGCCACATTTCACACAGCAGGACCTGGCCGCCATGGTGGGCACCAGCCGGGTGGTGGTCAACAGGTCTCTGCGGGTTATGGAAGAGAAGGGAGCCATCAGGCTGGAACGCCGCCGTATCGTTATTACTGATGAACAGGCTTTGAAAAATCTGGCGAGGTAATCTTCATCGTAGTTTGCAGGCTGGTTAAGCAGTCAAAACGCTGGCAAGGAGGACGGTATGAATTTAGAAGAACTGGGAAAAAGAGTCAGGGCTATCGAGGACCTTGAAAAGATAAAACAAATGCACCGGGAATATATGTCCTGCCTTGATAACCTGGAATTTAAGAAGGCGCTGGATTTTTTCACCGAAGACGCCGGGGTTGAAGTCCGGTTTTCCGGGGTGCTGAAAGGCAAGGAGGCCTTTTCACAGATATACCTGGGTACTCTGGCTACGAAAAGGACCTCGCGGCATGACGGGCACCTGGTCGGCCAACCGGTTATCACCGTCGAGGGAGACACCGCCAGGGGACACTGGATAGTCTACATGTTCTTTTCCGTGCCGACCGTGGAATGGGTGCAGGGAAGGCACGATTGCGAATACGTTAAGGAAAACGGGGAATGGAAGTTCAGCAAACTGAAATTCGCCCGGACACTGGCTTCCAAACCTGATTTATACCCATAAGTAGAAAGCACACCGGGGCCGCCATGGTGCCGGTGCTAACTGTATTTTCGGAAGACCAGCACCGAGTTGTGCCCGCCGAAGCCGAAGGAGTTGGACACGGCGGTCCGTATCCGGACCTTCCTGGCGACGTTAGGAACGTAGTCGAGGTCACAGGCAGGGTCAGGTTGGGTCAGGTTAATCGTCGGCGGCAGGACGCCGTGGTGCAGGGCCAGGACGGTGATGACCGCCTCGATACCCCCCGCCGCCCCGATGAGGTGCCCTATCATCGACTTGCTGGCGGAGACGGGGATATTTTTAGCGCGGTCGCCGAAGACACTCCTGATGACGTTGGTCTCCATGCGGTCGTTGAGGGGCGTTGCCGTCCCGTGGGCGTTAATATAGTCCACCTCGTCCGGGCTGACGCCGCCGCGGTCCAGGGCCATTCTCACGGCGCGGGCAGCACTGGCGCCGTCCGGGGCCGGCCGGGTCAGATGGAAGGCATCGCTGGTGCTGCCGTAACCCGTGATTTCGGCCAGGATGGGCGCGCCCCGCGCCAGAGCGGAGTCGGCCTCTTCCAGGACCATCATGGCGGCCCCTTCCCCCATGACAAAGCCGTCCCGGGCGGCATCGAAGGGGCGGCAGGCACCCGGGGGGTCATCGTTGCGGGTGGACAGGGCGCGGATATTACTGAATGCGGCCACCACCAGCGGGATAATCGGGGCCTCGGTGCCGCCGGCCAGCATCACCCGGGTATAGCCGTCGCGGACCAGCTCGTAGGCCTGGCCGATGGCGTCGCTGCCGCTGGAGCAGGCCGATGACGGGGCGTAGTTCACCCCCTTGGTACCCAGGAGCAGGGATACCTGGACGGAAGCGGCGTCCCCGGTCATGGTGGGGGCCAGAATGGGGTCGACCCGCCGCGGGCCGTGCTTCACCAATACCAGCATCTGCCGGTAGGCCGAGAGCAGGCCGCCGACGCTGGTGCCGATGATGACCCCGGTCTCCAGGGCGTTGTCCGGGGTGATTTTGAGTCCCGCCTCCGCCACTGCCTGAAAGCTGGCCGCCACCCCGAACTGGGTGAAGCGGTCCATACGCTGCGCCTGCTTCCGGCTAACGTAGCGGATGGGGTCGAAGCCCTTGACCTCGGCGGCAATCTTCGTCTCGAAGTCGGTCGTATCATAGCTGGAAATGTAGCCGACGCCCGATTTCCCGGAGACGAGGGCTTCCCACATGGTGGGGATATCCAGGCCGACGGGGCTGACGGCTCCCAGCCCGGTGACGACGACGCGGCGGGGGGCATTACTTTCGTTACGTTTCATGCGTTATTTTCACTTTTATCGTAGGGTTACAATTCTGAGTATACCAGCCTGCATTGTCCCGCACAACGGAATTTAATAGTACTTTGTTACTGGTACTCCGCACTTTCCTTGTTGTGCTTTAATCGTTAGTGTTACAATCTTAAGTAGGGCTTTAGCAGGGGTCATTTAATACAATATGCGGTCAGATGCCATTATCGTCAAGGGTGCCCGTGAGCACAACCTGAAAAATATCGACGTTACCATCCCTCGCGATAAACTGGTGGTTATCACGGGCGTCTCCGGTTCCGGGAAGAGTTCCCTGGCCTTCGATACCGTCTATGCCGAGGGACAGCGCCGCTACGTGGAGTCGCTCTCCGCCTACGCCCGCCAGTTCCTGGGACGGATGGAGAAACCGGAGGTCGATTACATCGAGGGGCTGAGCCCGGCGGTCTCCATCGACCAGAAGGGGCCGAGCAAAAATCCCCGCTCCACGGTGGGCACGGTGACGGAAATCTACGATTACCTCCGGCTGCTCTTCGCCAGGGTGGGGCACCCCCATTGTCCCCAGTGCGGGCGGGAGATTACCATGCAGACGGTGCAGCAGATTGTGGACGCCGTCCAGAACCTGCCGGAAGGCAGCCGCATCATGATTCTGGCGCCCCTGATTCGCGACCGCAAGGGTGAGTACCAGGCGGTATTCGACGACCTGCGCAAGCAGGGCTACGCCCGCGTCCGGGTGGACGGTGAAATCCACGAGCTTACCGAGTCAATCCAGCTGGACAAGTTCAAGAAGCACTCCATCGAGGTGGTCGTCGACCGTCTCGTCGTTGGGCAGAGCGGCACCCGGAGCCGCAGCGCCGACTCCGTCGAGACCGCCCTCAAGATTGGCGCCGGCGTGGTGCTGGTGTCCATCGTCGGCGGCGAGGAGCTGCTTTTCTCGGAGCACTTCGCCTGCGTCCACTGCGGCATCAGCCTGGGGGAGATGGCCCCCCCGGACCTTCAGCTTCAACAGCCCCCACGGCGCCTGTCCATCCTGTACCGGCCTGGGCTTCAAACAGGAAATCGACCCCGACCTGGTGCTGAACAAAGACCTGCCTATCGTCCAGGGCGCCATCCGGCCCTGGCAGTTCCACAACTGGTACCTCTACCGGGTGGAGCCGCTGGCGCAGGCCCACGGCTTCTCCCTGCATACGCCGGTAAAGGAACTAACCGGGGAGCAGCTGCAGGTATTGCTCTACGGCGAGGGCGGCGAGACCTATACCTACCGCAGCCGCTTCGGGCGGGAGCGGCGCTACACCGAGGGCTTCGAGGGCGTGATACCCACCCTGGAACGACTCTACCGCGACACGGAGTCGGAGAACTCCCGCGCCAACATCGAGCGCTACATGGTGTTGAAACCCTGCCCTGCCTGCGAAGGGAAACGCCTCAAACCGGAATCGCTGGCGGTAACCATCGGCGGGCGGAACATCATGGATGTCACCGGCCTCTCCGTCCTCCAGGCCCTGGAGTGGGTGGACAGTATCCCCCGGAGCGTGCTGACCGAGCGGGAGATGATGATAGCCCACCAGATACTCAAGGAGATTAACACGCGGCTGGACTTCCTCAAGGACGTGGGGCTGGACTATCTCACCACGGACCGCGCCTCGGCCACCCTGAGCGGCGGCGAGGCCCAGCGCATCCGCCTGGCCACGCAAATCGGCAGCGGCCTGATGGGGGTGCTCTACGTCTGCGACGAGCCCACCGTGGGCCTGCACCCCGCCGACGACTACCGGCTGATACAGACGATGCAGCGCCTGCGCGACCTGGGCAATACGATTCTGGTGGTGGAGCACGACGAGGCCATGATGCGGGCCGCCGACCATATTATCGACATGGGGCCCGGCGCCGGCGAGCACGGCGGCTGGATTGTGGCCACCGGGACCCTGGAAGAAATCATGGCCTGCCCGGAATCGCTGACCGGACAGTACCTCAGCGGGGCGAAGCGGATTCCCCTCCCGGAGAAGCGGCGGCCCGGCAACGGGGCGGAGCTGGTAATCAAGGGGGCCCGGCAGAACAACCTGAAAAATATCGACGTGCATATACCGCTGGGCCGGTTCGTCTGCGTCAGCGGCGTTTCCGGCAGCGGTAAGAGCACTTTAGTCGACGAGATTCTCTACCGCAAGCTGGCCCAACTGTTCTACCGCTCCCGGGAGCGCGCCGGCGACTGCGATGAAATCCTCGGCGTGGAGCATATCGATAAGGTCATCAACATCGACCAGTCGCCCATCGGGCGGACCCCCCGCAGCAACCCGGCCACCTATACCGGCACCTTCACCCCCATCCGCGAGCTCTTCGCCACCGTGCCGGAGGCCCGCCTCCGCGGCTACGGGCCGGGGCGGTTCTCCTTCAATGTCAAGGGCGGGCGCTGCGAGGCCTGCCGCGGCGAGGGGTTTATCCAGATAGAGATGCAGTTCCTGCCGGACGTCACCGTCCCCTGCGAGGTCTGCAAGGGCAAGCGCTACAACCGGGAGGCGCTGGAAATCAGGTTCAAGGGGATGAACATCGCCGAGGTGCTCGATATGACGGTGGCGCAGGCCCTGGAGTTCTTCGAGAATATCCCCCGCATCAAGGGCAAGCTGGAGACCCTCAACGACGTGGGGCTGGGCTATATCCACCTCGGGCAGCCGGCCCCCACGCTCTCCGGCGGGGAGGCGCAGCGGGTCAAGCTGGGCACCGAGCTGTCCAAGCGCTCGACGGGCAAGACGCTCTATATCCTCGACGAGCCCACCACCGGGCTGTCCTTCGAGGACATCGCGGCGCTGCTGCGGGTGCTGCAAAGGCTGGTGGATGCCGGCAACACGGTCATCGTCATCGAGCACCACCTGGACGTGATGAAGAACGCCGACTACATCATCGACCTCGGCCCCGGCGCCGGCGATGACGGCGGCTATATCGTCGCCACCGGCACCCCTGAAAAAATCGCCGCCGATAAGACCTCCACCACCGGGCAGTACTTAAAGCGGGTGCTGCGCGGGAGGGCTGAGCCGGCCCTGACCGGCTAGTTCACCGAGAGCGTGGAGCCATCGGCGGTCTTGACCACGTCAATGCGGGTGGGGAAGGCGTCCCTGAGCTCCTCAATGTGGGTGATGACCAGTATCTTTTGAAAGTCCTCTTGAATTGAGTTTATTGCCTCT
>JBDRFW010000239.1:0-9311 GCA_043818415.1 Chloroflexota bacterium
GTGTCCCATTATCGCTGACGGTCTACACACCGCTCCAGATATTCCCGGATGTCCGCCGGGTCACCCTTGATTTGGCCGTGAATTGCCGGAAATGCTATACTATCGTCAAGTGGAAAAACCGTTCCCCGGAAGCAGGGGAACAGTCGTATCACGAAAAATATTTTTCATCGAGCCAATCTGCAAACAGACATAGTCCTTCATGTACAGTTACGAATATTTCAGCCGCGGTCCATCGGCCACGATGTCTCTCGGGAAGAGGCTGGGGGAGCTCCTGGGACAGGGCAGCGTCATCGCCTTAATCGGGGAGCTTGGCTGCGGCAAGACCCTGCTGACGCGGGGAATCTGCGCCGGACTGGAGGTCCCGCCGCGGCTGGTCAACAGCCCCACCTTCGTGCTGGTGAACGAGTACCCCGGCCGGCTGCACGTTTTTCACATGGACTTCTACCGACTGGAGGAAGCGTCTGACGGCGTGGAAATAGGGCTGCTGGACTACCTGGCCCGCACCGAGGCCGGGGTGCTGATTGTGGAGTGGGCGGAGCGGGTTATCTCCGTCCTGCCGGAAGACCTCCTTAAGGTGGAGTTCGAGGTCCTCTCGGCGAGGAAGCGGCGAATCAAATTCACGGCGTACGGCGAGCGTTTCGTCTGCCTGCTGCGGGAGCTGAGACGGTCATGCTAGTGCTGGGCATCGATACCTCGGGTTATGCCAATGCCGTCGGCGTGGCGGACGGTGAAAGGGTCCTGGCGGACCTTACCTTTCCGGCGAAAACCGACTCCTTAGAGCAGATTGTCGCCAATATCGACGACGTCCTCAAGAGCGCCGGGCTGACCCTGGAAGACATCAACGGCATCGGAGTGGGTCTGGGGCCGGGCTCGTGGACGGGCATCCGGGTGGGGGTGACGGTGGGCAAGGTCCTGGCCTTCAGCACCGGGAAGCCGCTCGCCGGCGTACCCACGCTGGAAGTCCTGGCCTGGCAGGCCCGCGATAAAGCCTCGCTGGTCTGCTCCGTTATCCACACCGGCGCTGGGGATACCGTTTACGCTGCCTGCTACTGCCCGAAAGGCAGCGGGGTCCGC
This sequence comes from Chloroflexota bacterium, assembly GCA_043818415.1. Taxonomy (GTDB): domain Bacteria; phylum Chloroflexota; class Dehalococcoidia; order Dehalococcoidales; family RBG-16-60-22; genus RBG-16-60-22. Next base: position 1,075 of record JBDRFW010000239.1, read on the forward strand.
CGGGTCGGCGACTACTTTACCGGAAGTGTTAAGGATTTGACCGGGATGATAAAGGAGCCGGTGGTCCTGGCCGGCGATGCCGGGGCCTCTTATATGCAGACGTTGCGGGATAGTATAATCAAGGCCGGGATTGCTGTTACAAATATAACCGCCGCGCCCAGCGGGGCGGCGGTGGCACGGCTGGCCTTGGAAAAACTGGAGCGGGGCGAGAGTGACGACGTGCTGGGGCTGGAGCCGCTGTATTTAAAGGAGTCCACGGCCAAAGCGTTCGTCAACCGGTACGCGGCTAAAACCCGGGGAGGGGGTGGGTCTTAGAGATGCTTATACTGGGCATCGAGACTTCCTGCGACGAGACGTCAGCGGCGCTGGTGGCCGATGGAAAAACGGTGCTGTCCAGCACCGTCGCCGCCCAGCTCGACCTGCTGCGGAAGTACGGCGGCGTGGTGCCGGAGATTGCCGCCCGGCGGCACACCGAGCTCATCGGCTACGTCATTAAAGAAGCTTTGGATAGCGCCGGCAAGACTTTAGAAGATGTCGAGGCGGTGGCCGTCACGGCGCGGCAGGGGCTCATCGGCTGCCTGCTGGTAGGGGTGGCGGCGGCCAAATCGATAAGCTACGCCCGCCATGTTCCTCTCATCGGCGTGCACCACATCGAAGGGCATATCTTCGCCAACATCCTCAGCCACCCGGAGCTGCCGCTGCCCCACGTCTGCCTCACCGTTTCCGGCGGCCACACCATGCTGCTCTACGTGCGGGAGGGCTGCCGCTACGAGCTGCTGGGCACCACCCTGGACGACGCCGCCGGCGAGGCCTTCGATAAGATTGCCAAGTTCCTCGGGCTGGACTTTCCCGGCGGGCCGGTCATCGACCGGCTGGCTAAAGAGGGAGATAAAGAAGCCTTTAAATTCCCCAGGCCGATGATTAAAAGCCGGGCGCTGGACTTCAGCTTCAGCGGGCTTAAAACATCGGTTATCAATGCCTTCAAGGAGCGGGTGGCCCGCGGCGAGGCTTTGCCCCTGGCCGATATCGCCGCCAGTTTCCAGGAGGCGGTCGTAGAGGTGCTGGTCGCCAAGACGATGCGCGTGGCGGAAGATAGAGGGGTAAATGCCGTCAGCGTCACCGGCGGTGTTTCGGCAAACAGTCGACTCCGCGAGGCCTTCCAGGAAGCCGCCCGGCGGCAGGGGGTTGATGTATTTTTTCCGAATCTTTCCCTCTGCACGGACAATGCCGCTATGATTGCGGCGGCCGGATACGCTAGAATGAAGCTGGGGGAAGTCTCCGACATGCGTCTCAACGTGGTGCCCAACGCCCCGCTAGAGGTGTAGTGTGAAGACAAGGATAGAAAAGGTAGATGCGGCTAACCCCGATACCGGATTGCTGGAGCAGGCGGCCCGTCTGATACTCAAGGGCGGGGTGGTGGTCTGCCCCACCGATACCGGCTACGCGTTTGCGGCCAATGCCCTGGATACCCGCGCCATCGCCAGGGTCTTTCATTTAAAGGGGCGCTCCTTCTCCAACCCGATACACGTCGCCGTAAGCTCCATCGACGCGGCGGAGAAATACGCCCACTTCGACGAGGCCGCCCGCTATCTCGCCGGGCACTACCTTCCCGGGGCGCTGACCCTGGTGCTGCCGAAGAAAGAGGTTGTGCCGTCCCTGCTGGTGGCTGGCCTGGACACGGTGGGCATCCGCATCCCGGACAACCGGGTGATACTAAAACTGGCGGAGATGGTGGACCGTCCCCTCACCACCACCAGCGCCAATATCAGCGGTAAGCCCACCCCCTACACGGCGGAGGAAGTGCTGGAGCAGCTCGGGGAGAACGTGAAAGACGTGGCCATGGTGCTGGACCAGGGTCCGCTGAAAGGCCGGGAGCTTTCCACCATCGTTGACCTGACGGTCAGCCCGCCACAGCTCATCCGGCAGGGTCGGGTCAGCTGGCTGGAACTGCGCGAGGTGCTCAAGAGATTTCAGAATCCCGAAAAATAGGGTACACTATAAGCAGGAGGCTTTTCCGTGCGTATCGCTATCGGCAGTGACCACCGGGGCTGCGCCCTCAAGGAGGTCGTTTTCAAGCTGGTGACCAAAGCGGGGCACACCTGCCACGACTTCGGCTGCTATACCGAGGATTCGGTCGATTATCCGGATATCGCCGTTGAGGTGGCCGAGGCCATCGTCCGGGGTGAGTTCGACCGCGGCATCCTGGTGTGCGGGACGGGTATCGGCATGTGCATCAGTGCCAACAAGGTGAGGGGGATAAGGGCGGCACAGTGCTACGACGTCTTTACGGCCCAGCGGGCGCGGCAGCATAACGATGCCCAGATATGCTGCCTGGCGGCGGAGGAGGGTAAGGCGCGGGTGCCGGCCATCATCGAGGCGTTCCTGACCAGCGAGTTCGAGGGCGGGAGGCACGTGGCCAGGATAGAGAAGATAAGAAAACTCGAGGAAAAGCAGTACGACCGCAAATAAGATGAGCTACCGCGATGAGTACCGCCGCAAGCTGATTTCCGCCGATGAGGCCGCCGGCCTGGTGAAGTCCGGCATGTGGATTGACTACGGGGCCATCTGCGGCTTCCCGTCCCTCATTGACGAGAAGCTGGCCGCCCGGGCGCCGGAGCTGCGCGAGGTGAAAATCCGGGCGGAGCACTCCCATACCCAGATTCCCCGCATCGACCCCGACCAGGAGCACTTTATCTACAACTCGTGGTTCCTGGGCAAGGTGGAGCGGGAGTACCACAAGCAGGGCTGCTGCTCCTACATCCCCTTCGGGCTGAGCGAAGGGCCGCGGATGTACCGGGAGTGGCTCAAGGACGAGGTGGACATCACCTTCATCGAGGTCACCCCTATGGACGAAAACGGCAACTTCAACTTCGGGACGGCGGTGACGCGGCAGAAGGCAGCCTGCGAGGTAGCCAAGAAAGTAGTCGTCGAGGTCAACGAGCACCAGCCCTGGGTCTTCGGCGGCTATGACGAGGTCGTCAATATCTCCCAGGTCGATTACATCGTGGAAAACTACGAGTACAAGATACCGGAGTTCCCGGCGGCGGAGGTGACCCCGGAGGACGAGGCTATCGCCGCCCTGCTGGCCGAACGGATTGAGGACGGGGCCACCATCCAGCTCGGCGTGGGCGCCATACCCAGCGTGGTCGGCAAGCTGCTGATAAAGCACGGCATGAAAGACCTGGGCATCCACAGCGAGATGTTCAACGACAGCATGATGGAGCTCATCGAGGCGGGCGTGGTCACCGGCGCCCGGAAGAACTTCAACCCGGGCAAGGCCGTCCACTGCTTTGCCGCCGGCTCGGAGAAGCTTTACAGGTTCATGGACCGCAACCCGGTGCTGGCCGGTTTTCCCGTGGACTATACCAATGACCCTTATATCATCGCCCGGAACGAAAAGCAGATAGCCGTCAACAGCGCCCTGCGGGTGGACTTGAGGGGGCAGGTCTGCTCGGAATCGGTGGGCTGCCGCCAGATAAGCGGCACCGGCGGCCAGCTGGAGTTCACCCGCGGCGCCTATATGTCGCCGGGGGGCAAGGCGTTCATCTGCCTCCACGCCGCCCGCCGGGACAAGAGTGGGAAGCTGGTATCCAGTATCGTCACAACGCTGGAGCTGGGGGACATGGTCACCGTGCCGGCCTCGGATGTTTCCTGCGTGGTCACCGAGTACGGGATGGTAAACCTGAAGGGGAAGACCACCTGGCAGCGGGCCAAGGCGCTGATTTCCATCGCGCACCCGGACTTCCGCGCCGACCTCGAAAGGGCCGCCTGCGACGCCAATATCATCACCAGGGGCACCCTTTTCCTCGGTTTTTAATATTTATTTTAGCTTGACAATAAACTCGCGCCCGTGCTATCTTTAGGTACGGGCTTTTAGCAGAAGATTTCCCTTTCCCGGTCCGTCTCGAGAGGCGGTTTCTTTTTTAGGGGACATAATTCAAGAGGTGACTGATGAAGAGTGATGCCGTGAAGAAAGGTATTGAGAGGGCGCCGCACCGGTCGCTGCTGTATGCCCTGGGCTGCACCCGCGAGGAGATTGACAAGCCGTTCGTCGGCGTCGTCAACAGCTTTACGGAAATCGTCCCCGGGCATATCCACCTGCGCAGCATCGCCGACGCCGTCAAGGAAGGCGTGCGGGAGGCGGGGGGCGTTCCCTTCGAGTTCAATACCATCGCCATCTGCGACGGCATCGCTATGAACCACGCCGGCATGAAGTACAGCCTGCCGAGTCGGGAGCTGATTGCCGACACGGTGGAGGTCGAGGTGGAGGCCCACGCCTTCGACGCGCTGGTGTTCATCCCCAACTGTGACAAGATAATACCGGGGATGCTCATGGCAGCGGTGAGACTGAACCTGCCGGCGATATTCGTCAGCGGCGGCCCGATGCTGGCGGGCATTGTCGACGGACAGAAAGTGGACCTCAACACGGTCTTCGAGGCGGTGGGGGCGGTGATGAGGGGTAAGATGACCGAGGCGGAGCTGACACGACTGGAAGAGGCGGCCTGCCCCGGCTGCGGCAGCTGCGCCGGCATGTTCACCGCCAACACGATGAACTGCCTCACCGAAGCCATGGGGATGGGCCTGCCGGGCAACGGCACCATACCGGCCGTCGATTCGCGGCGGCGGGCCCTGGCCCGGGGGGCCGGCCAGCAGGTGATGACTCTCCTGGCGAAGGATATACGTCCCTCCAATATCATCACCGGCGATGCCATTTACAACGCCTTCACCGTGGACATGGCCATGGGCGGCAGCAGCAACTCGGTCCTGCACGTCATGGCCATCGCCAACGAGGCAGGCATCGACTTTGACCTGGCCAGAGTAAATGAAATCAGCCAGCGCACCCCTTACCTCTGCAAGCTGAGCCCATCCGGTACCAACCGCATCGAGGACCTGGACCGCGCCGGCGGCATCCAGGCGCTCATGGGAGAGCTCAAGGACCGTCTCAAGCTCAAGGCGCTGACCGTTACCGGCAAGACGGTGGCGGAGAATATTGCCAAAGTGAAAACGCTGGACAGCAGCGTCATCCACCCGGTGGCGGATGCCTACTCCGCCACGGGCGGTCTGGTGCTGCTCTTCGGGAACCTGGCCCCGGAGGGGGCGGTGGTCAAACGGGCGGCGGTGGCCCCGGAGATGATGGTGCACCGCGGCCCGGCGCGCGTCTTCGAATGCGAGGAGGACGCCACCAGGGCTATTTTAGACAATAAGATAAAGTCCGGCGACGTGCTGGTCATCCGCTACGAAGGGCCAAAGGGCGGCCCCGGGATGCGGGAGATGCTCACGCCCACCTCGCTGCTGAGCGGCAGCGGGCGGGACAAGGAGGTGGCCCTGATTACCGACGGCCGGTTTTCCGGGGCGACCCGCGGGGCGTCCATCGGGCACGTCTCGCCGGAGGCGGCCGCCAGGGGGCCCATCGCCGCCTTGAGAGAAGGCGATATCATCAGCATCGATATCCCCAACTTCAAGCTCGAGGTGGAGCTCAGCGACAAGGAAATAGCCGATCGCCTGGCGAAGGTGCCTGATTTCGAGCCGAGGATAAAGAAAGGTTACCTTAGCCGCTACATCGAGAAGGTGACCTCGGCCAGCACCGGCGCGGTGTTCAGTCGATAGGGGGACTTCAATGAAAAAGACGGGTGCCCAGATTATAATGGAAAGCCTCATCCAGGAGGGAGTCGAGGTCATGTTCGGCTTTCCCGGCGGCTACATCCTGCCCTTCTACGATACGCTGCCGCAATATCCCCAGCTAAGGCATATCCTGGTGCGCCACGAGCAGGGGGCGGCCCATGCCGCCGACGGCTACGCACGGGCGACCGGCAAGGTAGGAGTCTGCGTGGCCACCTCCGGCCCCGGCGCCACCAACCTGGTGACCGGCATCGCCAATGCCTACATGGACTCCGTGCCGATAGTCGCCTTTACCGGCCAGGCCACCCGGGCCTTCATCGGGAAAGACGCCTTCCAGGAGATAGATATCTCCGGCATCACCCTGCCGATTACCAAGCACAGCTACGTGGCCATGGATACCGCCGCGCTGGCCCGGACGATTAAAGAAGCGTTTTACATCGCCCGGACGGGCCGTCCCGGGCCGGTGCTCATCGACCTGCCCCGCGATGTCCAGCTGGACCAGGCGGAGTACAGCTACCCGGACAAGGTGAACCTGCCCGGCTACAAGATACCAACCCGGGGACATCCCACGCAGCTCAAGAACGCCGCCAAGCTCATCAACGAGGCGCAGCAGCCCCTCATCATCGCCGGCAGGGGCGTGGTTATCTCCGGGGCTTTCGAGGAGCTGAAACAGCTCGCCGAGACGGCCCAGATACCGGTGATTACCACCCTGCTGGGCATCGGGTGTTTTCCGGAGAACCATGTGCTAAGCTACGGCATGGCCGGCATGCACGGCTCCGGCTACGCCAACAAGGCCCTGGATAATACCGACCTGCTCATTGCCATCGGCATGAGGTTTGACGACCGCGTTACCGGCAAGATAAGCGCCTTCGTGCCGCACGCAAAAATAATACATATCGACCTCGACCCGGCGGAGATAGGCAAGAACGTGCCCGTCCACGTCCCGATAGTCGGTGATGTCAAGGCGGTGCTCCAGGCGATGCAGAAGATGATTGAGCCCGCCCAGCACGTGGACTGGATAAAGCAGATCGACGGCTGGCGGAAACAGCACCCGATGACGGAAATCCGGGAACACTCCGGGCTGCTGCCCCAGTACATCATCCGGCAGCTCTATGAGGCCACCGGCGGCGAGGCCGTCGTGGTGACCGGCGTGGGTCAGCACCAGATGTGGACTGCCCAGCACTACCTCTTCCACGAGCCCCATAGCTTCATATCCTCCGGCGGGCTGGGCACGATGGGCTTCGGGCTGCCGGCGGCGATGGGCGCCAAGGTGGGCCGCCCGGATAAAACGGTCTGGTGCGTGGACGGGGACGGCAGTCTCCAGATGACCATCCAGGAGCTGGCCACGCTCGTACAGGACGACATCGCCGTCAAGATTGCGGTAATCAATAACGGCTACCTGGGCATGGTCCGGCAGTGGCAGGAGCTCTTTTACGAGCGGCGGTACATCGCCACGCCGATATCCTGCCCGGACTTCGTCAAGGTTGCCGAGGCCTACTGCATCGCCGGACGGCGGGTCACCCAGCGCGAAGAGGTGAGGCCGGCCCTCGAGCCGGCCATGGCGCATGACGGGCCGTTCCTGATAGACTTCAAGGTGGCGCCGGAAGAGAACGTGTTCCCGATGGTGCCGCCGGGGGCGGCCGTCGGTGAATTTATCGAATTCCCGAAGAAAGAGGTGTCGACATGGCCACGACGAAGCACACCATAGTCGCTCTGGTCGAGGATAAGCCCGGTGTCCTCAACCGCGTCGCGAGCCTGTTCCGACGGCGCGGCTTCAACATCGAGAGCATCGCCGTGGGACACAGCGAGGTCCCTCACCTGTCGCGGATGACCATGATCGTCAACGGGACGACCGCCACGGTGGAGCAGGTCCGCAAGCAGCTGGACAAGCTCATCGACGTGGTCCGGGTCTCCGATATCAGCGGGGAAAATATCACCGTGCGGGAGCTGGCCCTCATCAAGGTCAAGGCCAGTTCGGCGACGCGCAGCGAGATTATCGAAATCGCCGATATCTTCCGGGCCAATATCGTGGACGTGGCCTCGGACTCCCTCACTATCGAGATTACTGGCGACGAGGATAAAATCGAGTCCATGTTGAAGTTGCTGCGCGGTTTCGGCATCAAGGAGATAGCCCGGACGGGGCGCGTCGCTATGGTCAGGGGGGCCATCGGCGCGCCGGGGCCGGAAGAGAAGGTTGCCAGGAGCCACACCAAAAAATAAGGCGGAAGGAGAAGAGTTATCATGGTCAAGATTTATTATGAGAAGGATGCCAATCTGGGCCTGCTGGCGGGCAAGGTGATAGGAATTACCGGCTACGGCAGCCAGGGACACGCCCACGCGCAGAACCTCCGGGACAGCGGTGTCAAGGTCATCGTCTCCGAGCTCAAGGACAGCCCGGGCTGGAAGAAGGCCAAAAAAGCCGGCTTTGAGGTCACCTCCGCCGAGGAGATGGCAGCAAAGTCGGATATCATCGTGATGCTGGTCCAGGACAACCTCCAGAAGACCGTCTACGAGCAGTACATCGTCAAAAACCTGACTAAGGGCAAGATGCTGATGTTCGCCCACGGGTTCAATATCCACTACGGCCAGATTGTGCCGCCCAAGGACGTCGATGTTAC
>JBDRFW010000240.1:0-4120 GCA_043818415.1 Chloroflexota bacterium
CTGGGCCCGGCGGCGAACGTCCTGGCCATCGGGCCGGCCGCCGAGAACCTCGTGGTCTTTGCCACCGTCCTTGCCGATATGGGCTCCTCCGGTTCGGGTGGGGTCGGCTCTATTATGGGGTCGAAAAACCTCAAGGCCATCGTCGTCGCCGGTGACCGGAAGCCCAGCGCCGCCGACCCCGCCGCACTGCGGGAAGCGGCCGGGCGCGTCCGGGAGCTCCGGACCCCGCCGCCGCAGGTATGGTGGATGATACCGGGCCGGACCAGGCAGCAGGTCTGCCATGCCTGCGGCATCGGCTGTTTCCGCCACCAGTATACCGGTGAAGACGGCCGGATTTACAAGAGCTTCTGCCAGCCTTTCGATATGTATCGCCGACCGGCCGGGAAGTACTACGACGGCTGGAACGAAGTCGTCTTGCAGGCCACGAGGCTTTGCGACGGCTACGGGCTGGACTCCAGTGTCATGCAGGCGATGATCGAGTGGCTCATCCGCTGCCATAAGGAGGGCGTGCTGGGGGAGAAGGATACCGGCCTGCCGCTTTCTAAAATAGGCAGCCCCGAGTTTATCGAGGCGCTCACCGGGAAGATAGCCCGGCGGGAGGGCTTCGGGGACGTGCTGGCACGGGGCACCATCAAGGCGGCGGAGGCGGTGGGGGGACGGGCTGCGGAGCTGATAAGCTATTCCGTGATGAACCGGACCAACGAGGTTAAGGACTACGACCCCCGCCTCATAATCCACAACGCCCTGCTGCTGGCCACCGAGCCGCGCCGGCCCATGCAGGCGCTCCACGAGGCCAGCGGCGCGCTGATAGCCTGGCTCGACTGGCTGGACGGGGTGGAAGGGGCGCAGCTGACCACGGATGTAATGCGCCGCATCGCCGGGCGGCACTGGGGCGGCGCCGCGGCCGCCGACTATTCCGGCTACGAGGGCAAGGCGCTGGCCGCCCGGCTAATCCAGGACCGAACCTGCGCCCTGGAGAGCCTCGTCCTCTGTAACGCCCGCTGGCCGATGCTGCATAATCCCCTCACCGATGACCGCCTGGGCGACCCCTCCCTGTACCACCGGATTTTCACGGCGGTGACGGGAAGGGAAGTGGACGGGGCGGAGCTGTACCGGCTGGGGGAGAGAATCTTCAATCTCCAGCGGGCTCTCTTAATCCGGGAGGGGTGGGGCGGCCGGGACGGTGACCGCCTGCTCGATTACCACCATGAGGAACCCCTCCGGTACGTGCGCTTCAACCGCCAACTGAGGGTGCCGGGAAAGGACGGCGAGGTAGCCTCCCGTGAGGGGAAGGTGGTTGACCGGGACGAGTTCGAAAAGATGAAGAGCGAGTACTACGGACTGCGCGGCTGGGATGTTGAAAGCGGACTCCAGACTAGGGCCAAACTCGGGGAGCTCCAGCTCGGTGATATCGCCGACGACCTGGATAAAAGAGGGCTTTTAGTCGGTCAGAAGTGATATAATATTCCACGTCCGATTGCGCGCCGATGTCTCCCCCCGGCCGGGTCCCTGATTCGATATTAACTATCGGGTAATAGTTTAGCACTGGAGGTAAACGTTATGCCCTTTAAAGTAAGATGCAAGCTCATCGGGTTCATGAATGACGCCGAGAAGTTCCCCTGCCACTTCGACTACCAAATCGGGGAGGAGTTCACCTACGACGGCGAGACCTCGAGGGCCGGATATGCCCCGGCGTGCTGCTGACCATGGTGCCGGCCGTCTGGCAGACCTTCTTCTCCGGGAAGCGGGCCTACGAGCGGATCATCTTCCGCTACTCCGGCCTGAGCGCCAGGGACCCCAGTATGAAACAGTATGACGGCATCGGCTTCCGTCCCCTGAAAGAGGCGCCCCCGGGCTCCGGGGAAAAGTCCGGCATCGTCGTCTCACCGGAGATACCCACCACCCGCAAGGGAGGGACCGGCTTCGCCTGCGCCGACTGCCGTACCTCGGCCTATTTCCTCGTCGAGACGGTGGATATCGCCAGCGGCGGCTACACCCTTCCCTATTACCGGCGGGCCATGTCCATACTGGAGAAGGTTAAAAAAGAGCCCGGGCTGACCGTGGAGGGGGTGCTCAAGAAGTTCTCCGACTGGGAAAGAGAGGAAATCTACCCGCCGCTGGGGCCGGTGAATGTGCCGCTGATGCTGGAAGACCTGGAGGAAGTCAACTACATCGAGCTCCGTGACGGCAAGGCCTATCCCAGGGGCTCACCGGGATAGCATTATCTCCGGCAGGAAAGTTGAGAGCGAGGGCACCGCTATCAGCAGCGCGATATTCAGTATATCGGAGATAATAAAAGGCACCACGCTGCGGTAAAGCGTGCCCATGGGAACATCGACCACCCCGGCCAGGCCGAACAGGTTGATGCCGAACGGCGGTGAAATCAGTCCCACCTCAATAACCCTCACCATTATCACCGCGTACCAGATGGGGTTAAAGCCCAGCGCCATCATCGTGGGGAAGATGATGGGTAGCGTGAGAATTAAGATGGCGTAGATATCAAAAACCATGCCGAGTATAAGATACAGGAAGATAATGATAATCAGGATGTAGTACCGGTTAAGCCCGAGACCGGTCACCCATTCGCTGGCGACGAAGGGTATCCTGGTAACCGCCAGGAACTGGTTGAAGATGAAGGCCCCTATGATTAAGGCCATCATCATGGCCGACATTTTCGCCGTATCCAGCAGGCACTCCCAGATGCCCGTTTTATCTATTTGTCTCCTCACCAGGCTGATTACCAGCGCCCCGAAGGCCCCGATGCCGCCGGCCTCGGTGGGGGTGAAAATGCCGCCGTAGATACCCCCGATGACCAGCAGGAACAGCGCCAGCACCGGCCAGGTAAGCCGGAACGACCCTATTTTCTGCTTCAAGGTGGTCTTGGGACTGGCGGGACCTATCGACGGGTTAATTTTACACATGATATATATCGTAACGATGTAGAAGCCCACGCAGATTATTCCCGGGATAATTCCCGCGATGAAGAGCTTGCCGATGGACATCTGGGTAAGAATGCCGATGAGGATAAAACCCATGCTGGGCGGGATGAGGATGCCCAGCGTGCCTCCGGCGGCGATAATACCCGTTGACAGCTTGGAATCATAGTTGTGCCGCTTCATCTCGGGATAGGCTATCCGGCCCATGGCCACGGCCGAAGCCAGGCTGGAGCCGCAGCAGGCGGCAAAGAGACCGCAGGCGCCCGAGGTAGCCATGGCCAGGCCGCCCTTGAACTGCCCCACCCAGGTACGCGCCCATTCGTAGGCTTCCTTCCCGATATCGCTGCGGGAAACGAAAGCGCTCATCAGCAGAAATAGCGGGGCCACGGCGAATTCATAAGCACTGCCCCTTTCGAAGGCGATAATCGCCACGCTGGAAAGCGCCGGATTGATACCTATAATCATCGCCAGACCGATAAAGCCCAGTGTGATGAGACAAAAGGCAACGTTCACCCCCATCAAGATAAGGATAAGCATGAGGGCGAAACCAATCAGCCCAACTTCGGTCGGGGTCATTTCCGCAGCACCTCGGCCAAAGACTTTACCAGGTCGATGACAAGAATTAACGCCATCAGTCCGGCGCCGATTGACAGGGCCAGCATAAAGGGGGCGTAAGGGAGCTCCAGGGTGTCGGTAACGTTACCCCTGGGCATGGTGAAATATTTGTGGGCCAGCAGGAACATCCGCCAGCATATTATGGAGAAAGCGGTGAGGCCGATGAGATAAGTGAGACTATTGATACCTGCCTGGACCCTCCGGGAGAACCGCTGCAGTATGATACTGATACTGATGTGCCCTCTTTGCAGCTGGCAGTAAGCCAGCCCCCAGGTGCCGGCGGCAATCAGCAAAAGGCCGACGAGCTCCCAGGTCCCCTTTATCGGGGAGTTGAAGAAGTACCGGCCGATGACGTCGCCCACGGTCAGCAGCATCATGGCGGCCAGGACCATGGCCGCAACGATGGCGGCCATCCTCGCCACCCATACCAGCCCCGTCTCCGTCCTCTGGGGCAGTTTGACCAGGCTATATCGCCATCTCATGTGGAGTATAGTATACCGTGTCTCTACTTAGAATTAAATGGTCTACGGTTTTAGCCGGGGGTGGTGCCGGCCGGGGCTCGCCCCGCA
>JBDRFW010000241.1:0-3450 GCA_043818415.1 Chloroflexota bacterium
CGGCAAGCGGCGGGTGCCCCTGGGCGTCATCGGCGCCATCTACGAGAGCCGCCCCAACGTCACCGTGGACATCTCCGCCCTCTGCCTCAAGTCCGGCAACGCCGTCATCCTGCGCGGCGGCAAGGAGACCATCAACTCCAACACCGCCATCGTCAGGGTCATCCACGAGGCTTGCCGCAAGGCCGGCCTGCCCGAAGGCGCCGTGCAGTTCATCGATAATACCGACCGCGCCCTGGTCGACCACCTTCTCAAAATGAACGACGTCATCGACCTGGTTATCCCGCGGGGCGGGGCCGGACTGATAAAGTCCGTCAGGGACAACGCCACCATGGCGGTGGTCAGCGGCGGCATCGGCGTCTGCCATACCTACGTGGACAAGGCCGCCGACCTCGCCAAGGCGGTGGCAATAGTGTTTAACGCCAAGGTGCAGCGGCCCACCGTCTGCAACGCCCTGGACACGGTGCTGGTCCACCAGGACGTCGCCGGGAGCTACCTGCCCCGGATGGCCGCCGAGCTGAACAAGGCCGGCGTCGAGCTCCATGCCGACGAGCGCTCCCTGGCCATACTGAAACGGGATAAATCGTTGAAGCTCGTCCCGGCGGTGGCGGAGGACTGGGGCAAGGAGTTCCTGGCCCTGGTGGCGGCGGTGAAGGTGGTGGACTCCCTGGACGGGGCGCTGGAGCACATCGAAAAATACACCTCGGGGCACTCCGAGGCCATCGTCACCGATGACTACCCCGCGGCGATGCGCTTCCTCAACGAGGTTGACGCCGCCTGCGTTTACGTCAACGCCAGCACGCGCTTCACGGACGGGGGGCAGTTCGGGCTGGGGGCGGAGGTGGGCATCAGCACGCAGAAGCTGCACGCCCGCGGCCCGCTGGGACTGAAAGAGCTGACCACCTCCAAGTGGATTATCCTCGGCAGCGGCCAGGTAAGGCCGTAAATCTGATAGATGTCATTGCGAACGAAGGCTGGAATCCAGACGCATCGTGTTTTATCGTTCCTGTCCGAGCTTTCCTGGATTCTGGCCTGCGCCAGAATGACGGTTAGATGGCTACTGCTTGGCCTTTAAAACTTCCTGCTGGACCTGGAAGAGCTGGTTGATACCCCTCTCCGCCAGCGCTATCAAATCGTCGATGACCTGCTTGGTGAACGGTTTCCCCTCGGCGGTGCCCTGGACCTCGACGAACTCCCCCTTGCCCGTCATCACCACGTTGAAATCGACCCCCGCCTGGGCATCCTCGTCGTAGCAGAGGTCGAGCATCATGTAGCCGTTGACAATGCCCGCGCTGGTGGCCGCTACGGCGCTCTTCATCGGCACCCTTGATATCACGCCCATGTTCGTCAGCGTCTCCAAGGCGCGGTGCAGTGCCACGTAAGCGCCGGTAATCGCCGCCGTCCGGGTACCGCCGTCGGCCTGGATGACATCGCAGTCCACTATCAGCGTCCTCTCCCCCAGGGCGGGGAGGTCGGTCACCGCCCTCAAAGAGCGCCCGATGAGGCGCTGGATTTCCTGGTTCCGCCCGCCGACCCTCCCCAGGGTGGAATCGCGCTGGCTGCGGGTGACCGTGGCCCGCGGCAGCATGGCGTACTCGGCGGTAATCCAGCCGGTGCCGCTACCCTTGAGAAACGGCGGCACCCTCTCCTCCACGCTGACCGAGCAGAGGACGTGGGTCTTGCCCAGCTTTATCAGCGCCGACCCCTCGGCGAAGCTCTGGTAGCCGGGGATTATCTTAACCGGTCTCAGCTCGTCATAGGCGCGCCCGTCGACTCTTTTCACGCGAAATCTCCAATCCCTGCTAATTGCCTGTCAGAGTATAGCACCGACAGCTGCGTATGGCAATGAGGGGGCGCGAGGGGTGGGGACAGGTAGGCCAACTGTTATCAATCAAGCGTCTTTGAGGCTCAGCAGGTATTCCTTCAGCCAGCTCAAAGCCGCCTCCGCCGCGCTCCGCTTGTTCCGCGCGCGGCTGCCGCGGAACTCGTGTTTCCGGCTGGAGACCCCTCCCCGGTGCGCCAGCCCCAGGTAGAAAAGCCCCACCGCCTTCCCGGGCGTGGCCCCGCCCGGCCCGGCGATGCCGGTATCCGCCAGGCAGATATCCACCGCCAGCACCCTCCTGCCCCCGGCGGCCATCTCCTCGGCGACCTGTGGACTCACCGAGCCGTACCGCTCGAGGGTCTCCGCCCTGACGCCGATAACCTTAATCTTGACCTCGTTGCTGTAAGAGGTCACCGACCCCTTAAAGTAATCGGAGCTGCCGGGCACGCTCGTAATGAGGTTCGATATCAGCCCGCCGGTGGCGGATTCCACCGCGCCCAGCGTCAGGCCTTTCCGCCGCAGTAATTCACCTATCTCCCGCTCCAGGCCCATTCTAGATATACCTCTCCATTAAACTGAATAACAACTCATCGCTGACCCCGCCGCTCTCCCGGGAAAGCCCCTCCATCAAGGTTTCGACCTCCCGATGGCGGGACGAATCGTTAAGGTCATCAAGTTGATTATATATACCAAGACGCCGCCCGAGCTTGAAGTTATTCCTCTCCTCCGGCGGGAGTGATTGAAATCGCCGGATGACGGCCAGCATTCTCTCCCTGTCTTCCGGCAGCTTCCCCTCTACCTCCTGAAGCAGGTTTATTACGTGGTCGCTGACAATATTAGAACGACACTGAAGGTTTTCAATGAGCAGCCTTTCTTCTTCCACAATCTCCTCGTCGCTGGACCGGAGAAAATTGCCGCTGGCCACATCCTTAGAAAGCAGCATCCTCGGCTGGATGGTCAACGTCCGGAACCGGATGAAGTCAGGATTGATTTCATTGAGAACCCTGGCCGTCTCAAGGGCATGCTCCCGCCACATCTTTTTTCCACCCGCCCCCAGCATTACATACTCGCAAAGTGATATCCCGCAGGCCACCACCTTCTTCCCCCCGGCGATATGGTCGGCGGCGGTGGTACCCTTGTCCATCAGCTTGAGCACCGGGTCGAAGCCGGACTCCAGCCCGATGTGAAGTCGGGAAAGCCCGGCTTCCTGCAACGCCTCCAGCTCTGGCAGGCTCTTTTTTGCCGCTGTCTTGGAGCGGGCATAGCTGGTGATGCGGCTGATTCCAGGAAAGGTCTTCTTGAGATATTTAATAACCTCGACGAGTTCAGGCGTTTTCATAACCAGGGTATTGGCATCCTGGAGGAAAGCATGCTGCCCTCCGGCGTACATCCAGAGGGCCACGTTGCGGGCGGCATCGCCGGGGGCGCTGTTAACGACCATGGCGGCCGCCTGCTGAAGGTCATCGCCGCCCGACTTCCGGGCGAGCTCGACTATTTTATCGTGAATACTCCTGGCCGCGTCGATATCCCGCTTTATCTCCTCGACCGACCTTAGCTCAAACCGGGCGCCCTTGTAGATGGGACAAAACCTGCAGCGGTTCCAGGGGCAGTTCCGGGTGACGCGGACGAGG
>JBDRFW010000242.1:0-3314 GCA_043818415.1 Chloroflexota bacterium
ATACTCCAGGCAGGTGGTGCAGGCCAGCACCTCTATCCCGATGCCTTCCAGCTTTTTAACGTGCTCCAGGACGGGGGAGCCTTCGCAGACCAGCTTGACGCCGCTGTTCCAGAAAATAATCCGGTCGAGCCCCTCCTCCGTCTCCGCGAGGAGTCGCAGGAAGCTGGCCATCAGGAGTTTCCCCAGGGTGTCATCGCCCCGGCCGAGGCCCTCGGACTGAACCAGGATACATTTGGACATGATTACCTCCCGAAAGTTATCCGGCAAAAACAGCCGGAATGATTATAGCCCGGGGCCGGCGCCGCGGTCAAAACTGAGCATCGCCGACCTCTCCCGGCCCGATGCGGTGGTCATGCCCGCCGGCCGGTCCGGGACGGACTTCAGGGAGAAGGACGATATTATCATCCACCTCACCGTGACCGGCCGGTGCTATGCCGGCTGTGAAGGGTGCATCAACAGCGCCATTACGTTTAACGGGGATGGGGAAAGTCCCCTGGCCCGGCCGGACCTGGATACTCTTCCCGACCGCGACGTCGCCATTATCCGGAAGCTGGCCCTTCGGCACCCCGGCCGGGGGCTGACCATTGCTTTCTACGGCGGGGAACCCTTCCTGGCCGTCGAGAAGATGGCGCGGATAAAGAAGCTCCTCGGTAATTCCTCCCCGGTTCAGGAGATACGTTACATGGTCTACACCAGCGGGGAGCTCCTGGCCGGGAACCTCGGGAAATACCCGGAGCTGCTCCGGGACATGTGGCTTTACTCGGTATCCATCGACGGCGATGAAGAACAGCACCGCCGCGTCAGGCCGGGGACGGACTTGAGGCGCATCAGGGACAATTTGCGGGAGCTGAAACGGGCTTACCGGGGCAACGTCCTCATGTGGTCTACCCTGAGGGAAGGGCAGTCCCTGATGAACTGCTTCGAGGAGTTCCTGCGGCTGCACGGGGAAAGACTGGCCGACCATTTCTTCTGGCACTGGGCGGACCTGCCGCAGCCCTACGCTGACTTCCCGACTTACGCCGCCGACTACGGGCGCGACCTGGAGGAAATCGTCGATGTTTACGTCCGGCACTGCCGGCGCGGGGAAGTCCTGCCGGTCAGCCACCTCAACGAGCTTGTCCTGTACCTGGTGACCGGCCGGGAGCGGGGCCATACCGCCTGCGGGGTCGAACTGGCCCGCAACTTCGATATCCTGGGCGGCCGGGTCTGCGCCTGCGCCGACCTGCCCCCGGAATACGGAGAAATCGACCCCGATGACAGCGAGGTGTCGGTACAGGCTATCCTCAACTCCCTGACGGAATACAAGAGTCAGCTCGGGTGTTATCAATGCGGCGTCCACCCCTACTGCGGCGGCCGCTGCCCCGTCCAGGCCATCGCCGGCTCCGGGGAGAGGACGCGGCAAATCTGCCGGTTGATGCGCCTCCACGTGGGGCTGGTGCAGGCGCGCCTGCCCGAGATAATCGACGGGTTTACCCGGCACGGCCTCGGCCCCCAGGACCTCTACGACCGCTCGGCGTACATCACCCGCTATACGGACGTGGTACCGTAACAAGGAAAACGGCGCTGATATTATTCAGCGCCGCTCTCTTAAAAACCCCCGGACAGTGAAGACCAGGACTACCCTTAGTGGGGTAACGGGGAAATGGTGGGGCCCTTTCCGATACGGAACATCTTGGTGCCGCAGGTATGGCAGGTCCCCTCGGTGGCCGGTTTGCCGTTCTTCATGGTGACCTGTTTAGGGCTTTTCATCTCTTTCTTATCCCGGCACTTGACACAATATGCGTCCATTCTAACCTCCTCGGAAATTTGCCTCTAATTCCAACATAAATGATTTACGGGGCAATGTCAACCGGGGAAAAAAGCCGGGGTTACTTGAATTGAATGTTTATATAGAATTTTGCTCTTTCGCCTTAATGTTTATCTTTCGTTTATCTTTTTATGTTTAAATTGATAAGTTGATTGAATAAATATCGATAATCGGAGACTTTACCCTGTCGACGATACGACATGGAGTAATTGTTATTCAAGCCGAAGAGATGAAAAAGATTACCGCCATAAGAACAAAAATACCGGGGGACAGGCTTATCGTTCGCCACAGCGACCTGAAGAAGTCGGCCTCGCTGGTGCCGGCCCAGCCCCTGATTAACGCCGTCATGGCTATCACCCGGCAGGCCCTCCGCGCTTCAGCCTCTTCGATACTTCTCTCCGAGGAAGAAGGACAGAAGCTCATCTTTTTATTCGCCGACGGCTCGATTGGAGAGCAGATAAAGCGCGTAAAAATAAGTAAGAAGTCCGGCATTGCCGGCTGGGTGGCACAAAACGGCACCCCTTTAGTAGAAAATGATGTTGAAAAAAACAAATATTTCAACAAGTTTACCGATGACATTTCCGGCTTTAAAACGAGGTCGATAATTTGCGTGCCGATGCTTTCGCAAAACAGAGTTATCGGCGTTATTGAAGTGCTGAATAAACTGGACAACGTGAATTTCGACGAGCGCGATTTACAGACGCTGACCCGGACCGCCGCCGCTATTTCTCAGGTGATTGAGCACGTCAAACAGACCCACCGCCAGCTACTTACCCATAAGGCGACTATCAGCACGCTGGTATCGGCCGTTGACGCCAGAGAGACCTGTATCCGCCGGCACCCGAAACGGGTATCGGAGTACGCCCTGATGGGCGCCGCGGGTCTATCGCTCCCACCGGAACAAAAGCAGGCTATTGAATGCGCTTCGATTCTTCACGACATCGGCAAGCTCGGCATCCCTGATAGTATATTATGTAAATTAGATACGCTGAATAATGAAGAAAGGGAAATGATAAACCAGCACCCCGTTGAAGGCTTTAAAGTGATGCAGGGAATAGCTTTTCTTCAAGAGGCCGCCCGACTGGTTTTTTATCACCATGAGCGGTACGACGGCCAGGGTTATCCGCGGGGACTAAGGGGGAAGGACATCCCCACGGGGTCGAGACTCATCGCCGTCGCCGACGCCTTTGACAATATGACGGCGGAGAAATCTCACCGTGCCGCGCTCAGCCAAGACGACGCCCTTACCAGATTACTGAAATCAGCGGGCAGCCAATTCGACCCGGCTGCCGTGGAGGCATTTAAAGACGGATATGTGAAATCCCCGACGTCCGGCTAACCGGCGGCAACCAGGATTGAACCAGCCACCAAGGGGTTAGCGGCTAAAACTTATATCCCTAAATCTGATAATCTATTTGAGTTGAAGACTCGGAATCTAAGAAACTTTTATAATAACTGGCGTATTTGAAGGCGTCGTCTGGTGAAATAACTACCGCCAGGCCTTTTT
>JBDRFW010000243.1:0-14627 GCA_043818415.1 Chloroflexota bacterium
GGGGAGGGTATTTTTCAAGAGGGGCGAAGCCCCTCTCGGACTCCCCGTCACAAGGGTTCTGGTTTGTTGACATAAGCGGCAATCTGCTAAACTTTATAATATAATTGTCATTCCAGCGAAAGCTGGAATCCAGTGGAGGAGTGGTGGTCTGGATTCCCGGGTCAAGCCCGAGAATGACATAATTAAACAATTTCGTCGTATGGTCACTTTGTTAATAGTAAGGTCAGCATGAGGAAATTTGCAAGGACAATCTCCGGTGTGACGCCACTGGCGGTGATGACCGCCCCGATGGGCTGTCCCGGCGAGTGCCTCTATTGTCCCACCTATACCGACGCTCCCCAGAGCTACACCCCGGAGTCGCCGGCGGTGCTGCGCGCCAGGACCTGCGATTACGACGCCCGGCAGCAGGTGGCGCTTCGCCTGCGGATATTCGAGGAGATGGGCCACCCCACCGATAAAATCGAGCTGATTGTCATGGGCGGCACCTTCCTGGCCCAACCGGTCGACTACCAGTACCGGTTCATCAAGGACTGCTACGACGGGCTTAACGGCGTGGTGGCGGGGACGCTGGAGGAGGCCAAGAGCATCAACGAGACCGCACGGCACCGCTGCACCGGGCTCTGCATCGAGACGAGGCCGGACTGGTGCGGTCCGGAAGAAATAGAGCGGATGCTGGAGTTCGGCGCCACGCGGGTGGAGCTCGGGGTGCAGACCCTCAGCGAGGACGTTTACCGGCTGGTGCGGCGGGGACACGGGGTCAGGGAAGTCGTCGAGGCCACCGCCCGACTCCGCGAGAGCGGCTTCAAGGTCTATTACCACTGGATGCCGGGACTGCCCGGCTCCACGCCGGAGGCCGACCTGGAGCAGTCGAAGCTACTCTTCGCCGACCCCCGGTTCCGGCCGGACGGGCTTAAGCTTTACCCCACCATGGTCGTAGAGGGCACCGAGCTGGAGCGGTGGTATAAGGATGGACGCTACCGCCCCTACGACGACGAAACGATGGTCGGCCTCACCATTGCTATTAAAAGCATCGTCCCTAAGTACGTAAGGATTTCTCGCGTTCTCCGGGATATCCCCTCGAAGTTCATCGTGGCCGGCCTCAGGGACTCGCTGCGGGACATCGTCCGGGAGAAGATGAAGCGCGATAATGTCGAGTGCCGCTGCATCCGCTGCCGGGAGTATGGCCACCGCGCGCAGGCCGGCCGGGAAATCGGCGAGCCCCGCCTGGCCCGGCTGGACTACGACGCCGCCGGGGGCAGGGAGGTCTTTCTCTCCTTCGAGGACGATAGCGAGACGCTGTTCGGCCTGCTGCGGCTGAGGGTCCAGCCCCGCCCAGTGCCGGCGTTGGGAGGGGAGGACGGCAATACGGCCATCATCCGGGAGCTCCACGTCTTCGGGCCGGAAGTGCCGCTGCGCGAGCAGAATGTGAAAGCGGCCCAGCACAAGGGCATCGGCCGGGCGCTGCTGCGGGAGGCGGAGCGCATTGCCCGCGACGAGTTCCGGGCCTCTACGATGGTCGTTTTGAGCGGCACCGGCGCCCGAGAGTATTACCGCGCCGGGTCCGACTACGCTTCGCGGGGCGACTACCTGGTCAAGGCGTTAAAGTCACCGTCCGAGTAATAATCTGTAATTTAGCCTTCAAGGCGGGCTAGCTCTGCCCGGCTCTATCGGTGGTGGCGGCGCTGTTCTCCTCGCTACTCTCTACCGCTTCCTTGAGGTCGTCGAGAACCTCTTCGGCCTGCTTGGCGAGCCTGGCGGCCTCTTCATAGTTCCCGGCCGTATAGGCGGTTTTCGCATCGGCTATCAAGCGGTTGAACTTTTCAACTGCATCGGCGTTAAGGGTTATGCCCTGCTTTTCCGCCCTGGCCCGTATCTCGGTCATTTCCTGCTGTGCCTCGGCGATGGCTTCCCGGGCTTTTACGGCCATTTCGTCCGCTTTATTTTTATCGTCGGTATTGGCGAGCCGCTCCCGCTCTCTTTCCTGCGCTTCCTTCTCCAGTCTTTCCTGTGTCTGTTCGTCGGCGCGGAGCTTAATCTGCACGGTGATGTCTCCCGAGGCGTTATCGGTGATAACCTCCACGTTGGTAATCTTCAGGTTGAGCTTGTCCCGGAGCTCTTTCTGTATCCGCTGCGTTAAGGCCGCTGCGTCGGGGATATCGCCCAGGGCGTTTTTCTCCCGGAGCTTCTCCACCTCTCTCTCGTATTTTTTCACCGAGTTCTCGATGGCGTTCGCGATGCCTTTCCGGGCGTTCTCCGGCGCCTTTTCATAGACTCCGGTCAGCACGTCGAGCCGGTTGGAGGTGGCGTGCGCCAGCCGCTGCCTCAGCTTGGTGATATCGATGCCCTTTTCCTCGGCGATGGCCTGCATTTCCTCTTCCAGTTCGGCCAGTCGGGCGGCGTAGTCCAGCGCTTCCTCGACGTCTGAGGTCACGTTCTCGCTGGCCCGCACCCTGGCCCTCTCGAGCCGGTCTTTGATGGCTTCCGCGTTAATATCGATGGCCCTTTCCGGTTTCCGCTCGCCCAGGGCGCGCAGGGCGTTGAGCTGCCCGTTCTCGGAGGCTTCACGGGCGCGCTTGATAGCTTCCTTGGCCGGGTCGGGGACGCGGTCCTTGATCTTGTCCAGCACGGCCAGGTGCTTGTTGGTGGCCAGGGCAATCCTCTCCGAGATATTATCGGAGATACCCTACTGTTTCGCTTCCTCGAGGCGCTGGTTGACCTTGGTCATGAACCTGTCGTAGTCGTTGGCCGCCCGCTCCATCTCCCGGGTGCGGTTCTTCTCGGCCATAACCCGGACCTCGGCGAGCCTTTCCTCGGCGTATTTGAGCGCTCGCTTGGCCTTGGCCTCCGACCCGAAGGTGAAGGCCATGCCGATATTCTTCCCCAGGGTATCGAAGAAGTAGAAGGGGCTGTCCGGGGTCAGGCCGGGGTCGGGGAGCTCCTCGTCCTGGGCGTAGGCGGCGCCGCTGAAGACGAATGAGGTGACCAGCAGGCACCCGATGAGCACCGTTCTCAATAGTTTCATGTTCGGTCTCCTTTGCATGGCTTTACTTCCTATATTGTATAACGTAAAAGGTGCCCTCGGGTTAGGGATGCGGTGAGAAAAAGGTCACGGGGAAAAAGGTAATGCTTCGCCCGGACGTCTATTCCCGGCCCAGCTGCCGCAGGCGGTCGTCGCTGATGCCGAAGTGATGGGCTATCTCGTGCTGGACGACTTTCCTCACCTCTTCGATAATCTCCGCGTCGCTGCGGCACATGTCCTCAATCGGCTCCTGGAAGATGGTTATCTTGTCCGGGGCCACCAGCCCGTAGTTGTAGGTGCGCTCCGTCAGTGGCACTCCTTCGTAGAGGCCGAGCAGGGTCTCCCCCCGTTTTCCCCCCAGCACCCCCAGCTGGGCGCGCGTCGGGCGGTCGGCCACCACCACGTCGACGTTCTCCAGCCTCTCTAGGAACTCCTCGGGCAGGCTCTCGATGGCCCTGGCGACGAGTCGCTCAAACTTCTGGCTGTCCATTAAATCCGGCCTTCCGGCGCGACCACATCAGGTAGAGTATCATGGTATAGGCGCTGATGCTGGCGAGCAGTACCAGCGCGGCGATGAGCTTGCTCAGGGCGGGCTCTGCCTGCGGGGAGATGATGAAGCGCACGAAGTGGCTCACCCCGGCCAGGAGCCCCGCGGTGAGGGCCACGCTCAGCCCCAGGGAAAACGTCCGACTTCTCAGCTTCTCCGGCCGGGCGGCGAGGTAGATGAGGGCGGCCTCCAGCAGCAGCAGCGCCGCGGTGAGCGGCAGGAAGACGAGCATGGAGCCGGGCGTGGGGATAACGACGACCTGCCAGATGGCCCGGATGGTCACCGCGATGATGGCCAGGGACAGGGTGACGGCGGCCAGCAGTCTCAGCCGCGCGTAATTCATTTAGCCACTGCCTCCTCTTCCAGGCTGGTCAGGTCGAACTTCATGCCGTCGCGGGCGGCAATTACCCTGATGCCAGTCCGCTCCGCCAGCTCACCGGCTATCTTCCAGGGCTTCTCCTCCCAGACGTGCAGCCCGAAGTGGCTCAGGATGGCCACCCTGGGCTTTATCTCCCGGATGATTGCCTCGGTGTCCGGTATGGAGAGGTGGGCGATGGGCGGCCGGGGCTGGGTCAGCACCATGTTGATTATCAGCAGCTCGGCGCGGTAGGCCCGCACCAGGCCGTCGAAGTAGCCCGTATCGGCGATATAGGCAAAACGGCGACCGGCCGAGTTGAAGACCATGCCGTAGGTCTCCACCGGATGGTCGTGCCGCACCGGCGTGGTGAAGGAGACGCCGCCCACCGTGTAGCTCCCCCCTTCCTCCAGCACGGTAATACCCTCGATGAAGTTTCTCAGGTAGGTGTAGATGACCGGCTCGGACTCGACAGCGTCGGCGGGGGCAAAGAGCCGCCCCCGGCGGTTGAAGCCCCCGTTGGTCATGGCCTCGATCATGACGTTGACGTCGTGGGCGTGGTCGAGGTGGCGGTGGGAGAGGATGATGGCGCTGAGCTTTTCCGCGTTCAGCTTTCGCTTCGTGGACTGCACGATGCTGCCCGGGCCGGGGTCGAGGAGGATTTCCGTGCCGTCCAGGCTCAGCCAGATTCCCCCGGAAGCCGCCAGCTGCCGGCTCACCATGAAGCGGGCACCGGCGGTCCCCAGGAAGGTAATCGTCTCGGTGGAACGGCTGCTCTTGCTCATGAACGGTGTAACCATCTCTATGATAGGAGATAACCAATCTTTTTACAATCGGCCTGCCGTCCCGCTGATTTCCTTTTGACAATTTTCGTTTTTCGCATATATACTTAGTGGAAAGAACCGTATATTTTATGATATGCTCCCCGTACGGATTTACTAACAGAGGAGGTAGCTTCGATGGAAAAGCAGTTGACCACTCACCGCGGCGGGCATCTCGAGGCTTTACTCAACGGTTGTCCGGATGCCATTATCGCCATCAGCTCCGAGGGGATTATCAAGTTCGCCAACAACGAGGCCTGCAAGCTCACCGAGCGCAACATGAACGAGCTTATCGGTGAGAGCATCGTCGAAATCTACGAAAACCTGGAAGCGGCCAAGGCCACCAACCGCAAGCTCCACGAGCAGGGCGGCACGATTCACGACCACGAGTCCCGGGTGAGGACCAAGTCCGGCAAGATAATCCCGGTGCGTATCTCGGCGTCCCACCTCAAGGACAGCGCCGGCAAGTACATCGGCGGCGTGGGGTACTTCGCCCAGTACCGCCCCTGGAGCGGCGCGGAGGCCGAGGTCAAGGCCCGCGTCGACGAGCTGGAGGCCAAGCTGGACAAGTGGAAGGCGCTGGCGGCCCCCGTCGTTGAGCTCTATCCCGGCCTCTCGGTCATGGTCGTTGTCGGCCACCTGGATACCGAGCGGTTTGAAGACATCACCACCAACCTGCTCAACCACGTCGAGAAGGTCAAAACAAGGGTCGTCCTCCTCGACCTCGCCGCGGCCGTCGTCGATAATAACGAGGTGGCCATCCAGCTCTCCAAAACCATCCGCACCGTCCGCCTGCTGGGGGCCAGTTGCGTCATCGCCGGCATGCAGACCGCCCTGGCCCGGGCGATGGAGCCGCTCATGGCCGACCTCGGCAGCGTGAAATCCTTCAGCTGCATGGAGCTCGCTCTGGAAGAAGCGCTGAAGATAATCGGTTATAAAATCCAGGAAAAGGACTAGCACCGGGAGGGCCGCGCTTTGGACAAAGTCTACCCCTCTGTCGATGAAGCGGTGGCGGACATCCCGGACGGTGCTTCCATCGCTATCGCCGGTTTCTTCACCGCCGGCACGCCCATTCCCCTGATTCGGGCCATGGTCCGGCAGGGGGCCAAAGACCTCACCATTATCTGTATGCAGATGGGGCCGGGCAACGAGGATATCAACCAGCTGGTCACCAATAAGCAGGTCAAGAAGGCCATCTGCAACTATCCGTTTTACCGCTCGGCCAGCCGGGGGGCCAGTTCCCCCGCCGAGATGGCCGTCCGGGCCGGGGAGCTGGAGATGGAAGTGTTCCCCATGGGCACGTTTATCGAGAAGCTGCGGGCGGCGGGCGCCGGCATCGCCGCTTTTTATACCCCCACCGGCGTGGGGACGGTCGTCGAGGCGGGTAAAGAGAAGCGGGAGTTCGGCGACCGCGAATACCTGCTGGAGATGGCCCTCAAGCCGGACTATGCCTTTGTTTACGCCTATAAAAGCGACCGCATGGGCAACCTCGTCTGCCATAAGACCGCCCGGAACTATACCCCGGAGATGGCGGCGGCGGGGAAAATCACCATCGCCGCCGTGGAGAGCATCGTGGAGCCCGGCCAGCTGGACGGCGATGCGGTGCACGTCCCGGGGGTTTATGTGCAGCGGGTGGTCAAGGTGGACAGGCCTGCTTACTTCCCGACTATCGACTGATGTCTGTGGAGGAGGGACGGTAAAGTGTGCGCTGATAAGAAATTGAAGGGGCTTTCCCGGGAGTTGATGGCGCTGCGGGTGGCCAACGAGCTGGAAGACGGCAGCTGCGTCAACCTGGGTATCGGCATCCCGACGCTTGTTTCCGACTGGATTGAGGGTCGGGACATCATCCTGCAGGCGGAGGTCGGCATGCTCAACACCGGCCCCCTGGCCACGCAGGACAGGGTGGAGCAGGACCTCATCAACGCCAGCTGCCAGCCGGTCACCGAGCTACCGGGCAGCTGCTATTTCTCCGAGTGCGAGTCCTTCGCCATGATACGGGGCGGCTACATGGACGCGGCCGTCCTCGGCGCGTTGCAGGTATCGGAGAAGGGCGACCTCGCCGGGTGGCAGAACCCGGGGCGGGGACTGCCCGAGGATATCGGCAACATCGGCGGCTCGATGGACCTGGCAGTGGGCGCCAAGAAGGTCATCGTGGCCATGATGCACGTCACCAACGAGGGCGAGCCGAAGATTCGTACGGAGTGCACCTACCCCCTCACCGCCAGGGGCGTCGTCACCCTCATCGTCACCGACATCGCCGTAATATCGGTCACGCCCAAGGGGCTGGTGCTGGAAGAGGTGGCTCCCGGCATCACCGCCGAGGACGTGCAGTCCGTCACCGAGCCCAAGCTCATCATCAGCAAGGACCTGGCGGAGATAAGGTTATAGGGATGGGGGAGTGCGCCGCGAGGGGCGGCTAAGCCCATATACACGGTGGAAAGAGCGTCTCGGAGGGGCGAAACCAAAACGGCCTGGACGCGGTAAAGACTGGCTCCCGAGGTTGGACTCGAACCAACGACCAGGCGGTTAACAGCCGCCCGCTCTACCGACTGAGCTACTCGGGAATTATCTCGCGGAATCTTAAATATTATCGCCTTTTCCCTCTCTCAAGTCAAGCTGAGTCACTTGCCGTTAGCCGCTCCAAAGCGTTATCATAGTAGTATGAACAGGTTACTGAGTCAGGGAGATATGAAGTGCCGTTAAGTGACCGGGACTATATGAGGAATCCGCCCCCCCGGTGGCGGCCCGGGGGCTACCGGGGCAGAAGGTCCTGGAACTTCGGGCTAAGTCCAGTATGGGTCTTAATCATCATCAATTTTCTTTTCTTAGTTGCCACCACTATCTCCCGTGATGTCCTCCTGAACCTGGGCCTGATTCCGGCGGCCTTTTCGCAAAGGCCGTGGACATTAATTACCGCCATGTTCGTGCATGCCGGATTCGGGCATATCTTCGGCAACATGTTAACCCTGTTTTTCTTCGGACGCTTTCTATCGCGCCTGGTAGGCGATAAAAAGTTTCTCCTGGTATATTTCGTCGGCGGCATCGTTGGCAATCTCCTCTACCTGCTTCTCGGCAACCCCCTGTCCATCGCGGTGGGTGCCTCCGGCGCGGTCTACGCTATTGCCGGCACCCTGGTGGTGCTGACGCCTAATGTCCGGGTCTTGCTCTGGTTTTTTATCCCCATGCCGCTGTGGGTCGTGGTTGTCGTGTTTTTCCTGCTCTGGTCCTTTATCCCGGGCGTAGCCTGGCAGGCCCACCTCGGCGGCCTGCTCGTCGGGGCTGTTGCCGGCTATTTCTTCCGGCGGCGCGGTGGATATTAAATCTACCGTTAGCCGGCACCGTCCGGCGCTCAGCTTGACTTTTAACCTGTTCGTTTTTATAATACTTAAGTTGCCTGTTTGCTTTCCCAGTATTTTTGGTCTGGTGCCCGAGTGGCGCAATGGTAGCGCAACCGACTTGTAATCGGTAGGTTGAAGGGTTCGAATCCCTCCTCGGGCTGGGTCTGTGTTATTTCATGGTCTTGTTGGGAGGGGTGCCGGAGTGGTTAATCGGAGCAGACTGTAAATCTGCCGCCCTAAGGGCTACGCAGGTTCGAATCCTGCCCCCTCCACCACTATTTTAAGCTTGGATACCCTGGCAGGTATAGACAAATAAACATAAAAATCTGTATAATGATACCGATGCCCACATAGCTCAGTTGGTAGAGCACGTTCTTGGTAAGAACGGGGTCATCAGTTCGAATCTGATTGTGGGCTCGGAATAAAGGGAGGTTGAAATGGCAAAACAGAAATATACCAGGACAAAACCGCACGTCAATGTGGGCACCATCGGTCATGTCGACCACGGCAAGACGACCCTCACCTCGGCCATAACCCTGGTGCTGTCCAAGGCCTTCCCCGGTACCCAGTTCCGCGCCTTCGACAGCATCGATAACGCCCCGGAAGAGAAGGCCAGGGGTCTGACCATCGCCATCGCCCATATTGAGTACGAGACGAAAAAACGCCACTATGCCCACATCGATTGTCCCGGTCATGCTGACTTTATTAAGAATATGATTACCGGCGCCGCCCAGATGGATGGCGCCATACTGGTGGTAAGCGCCCCTGACGGCCCCATGCCGCAGACCCGGGAGCACGTCCTGCTGGCCCGCCAGGTGGGGGTGCCCTACGTCGTGGTGGCCCTGAACAAGGTGGACATGATGGACGATGAAGAGCTCCTCGAGCTGGTGGAGGTCGAGGTCAGGGAGCTGCTCAGCAAGTACGAGTTCCCCGGCGACGAGATTCCCGTCGTCCGTGTCAGTGCGCTCAAGGCCCTGGAGTGCGGCTGCGGCAAGGCCGAATGCCAGTGGTGCGGCGCCATCCTCAAGCTGATGGACGCCGTTGACGAATATATCCCGCTGCCGGTCAGGCCCAAAGATGCCCCCTTCCTGATGCACGTTGAAGACGTCTTCAGCATCAAGGGGCGCGGCACCGTGCCCACCGGCCGGGTTGAGCGCGGCATTGTCAAAGTTGGTGACGAGGTCGATATCGTCGGTCTGCACCACGAACCGCGCCGGGTGGTCGTCACCGGTCTGGAAATGTTCCACAAGACGCTGGACAACGCGGAGGCGGGTGACGCCATCGGGGCGCTCCTCCGCGGCGTGGAGCGTGAAGACATCGAGCGCGGCCAGGTACTGGCGGCCCCCGGTACCATCAAACCGCATACCTACGCCGAGGGCCAGGTCTACGTCCTGACCAAAGACGAAGGCGGCCGGCACACCCCATTCTTCAACGGCTATAAGCCCCAGTTCTACATCAGGACCACGGACGTCACCGGCACCATCGAGCTGCCGGAAGGCGTGGAGATGGTCATGCCCGGCGACAATATCAACATGAAAATTAAGCTGATTTACCCCGTGGCCCTGGAGCAGGGCCTGCGGTTCGCCATTCGTGAAGGAGGAAGAACGGTAGGTGCCGGCACCTTTACCAAGATCTTAGAGTAAACTATGGCAAAAAAAGCGGAAGCCAGAGGCGTGATTTACCTGGCCTGCACCGAGTGCAAGGAAAGGAACTATACCACCTCCAAGAACCGGAAGAATGATTCGCAGCGCCTGGAGCTCAACAAGTACTGTCCCCGCTGCCGCATGCACCGGCTGCACCGGGAGACTAAGTAGGGCGGGTGCCGGGACGGAGGCTGGAAGTAACCGGAAATGGCACATCAGACACCAACCAAGCGTAAAGGGTTCAGGCTTTTCAACTATATCAGTGAGATTGTAAGCGAGCTGAAAAAGGTAGTCTGGCTTACCAGGCGGGAGGCCGCTTACTTAACGGTGCTCGTGCTGGTCGTTTCCATCAGCGCCGGTATTGTCCTGGGGGCCCTGGACTATGGTTTTACCCAACTTGTTGACAAGATTTTCCTGGGCAGGTGAAAGCCGCTCTCCCGGGCCGGTCCGGGGTAGTCTGATTTGCTGGAGGCCTGTCTCCTTTCTCGAACGTTCAGGTAGTGAGGTTATTTGTGGCGGAAAATGATAAACACTGGTACGTGATTCATACCTATTCCGGGCATGAAGAGCGGGTCAAGAAGAACCTGGAGCAGCGTATTAAGTTCATGGACTCCGAGAGCGAAATCTTTCAGGTGGTCATACCCACTGAGGACGAGATAGAGGTCAAGGGCGGGCGCCGCCGCACGGTGACGCGCAAGATACTGCCGGGCTATGTCCTGGTGGAAATGAAGATGGACGAGCGCAACTGGAGCGTGGTACGCAATACCCCCGGCGTGACCGGCTTCGTCGGCAGCGGCAACGTGCCCACCCCCCTCCAGGAAAAAGAGGTCGGTGAGATACTGAAGCAGATGTCCGACAAGGCCCCCAAGGTCAAGGTGGGCTTCCGCAAGGGGCAGAGCGTCCGCGTCACGGACGGGCCCTTTATCGACTTCGTCGGGACGGTTGACGTGATTAACATGGAAAAAGGTAAGGTCAAGGTGCTTCTCTCCTTATTCGGCCAGGAAACGCCGGTGGAGCTTGACTTTTTACAGATAGACAAACTGTGATGCAGTCGGGGAGATGAGATGGCCAAGAAAGTAAAAGCAGTAATCAAACTACAGATACCCGCCGGTCAGGCGAACCCGGCACCGCCGGTCGGTCCGGCGCTGGGCCAGCACGGCCTCAATATCATGGGCTTCTGCAAGGAATACAACGAGCGCACTGCCAACCAGTCCGGCTCCATCGTGCCGGTGGAGATAACCGTCTACGAGGACCGCACCTTCACCTTCATCACCAAGACGCCGCCCACGTCCGACCTTCTTAAGAAGGCGCTGGGGCTGGAGAAGGCCAGCGGCCAGGCCGGTAACGAGGCAGCCGGCACCCTCACGCGGGCCAAGCTCCGCGAGATTGCCGAGCTGAAGTCCCGGGACCTCAATGCCAACAGCATCGAGGCCGCCGAGCGAATTGTCGAAGGTACTGCCCGCAGCATGGGCATAAAGGTGGAGTAAGATGACCAAGCACGGTAAGAAATACACGGAAGCCATCGGTCAGGTTGACCGGGACAAGGCCTACCAGCCGGAGGAAGCCATCGGGCTGACCCGGAAGGCGGCCCCCGCCAAGTTTGACGAGAGCGTCGAGCTGCACCTGCGCATGGGCCTCGACCCCCGTAACGCCCAGCAGCAGGTCAGGGGCGTGGCGCTAATGCCCCACGGCCTCGGCAAGAAGGTCCGCGTCCTGGTCTTCGCCCAGGGAGAATCGGAAAAGATCGCCCAGAGCGCCGGGGCGGACATCGTCGGCGGGGAAGACCTGATTAAGAAGATTGAAGACGGCTGGCTGGAGTTCGATACCGCCATCGCCATCCCGGAGATGATGGGCAAGGTAGGCAAGCTCGGTAAAATCCTGGGACGCCGCGGCCTGATGCCCAATCCCAAGTCCGGGACGGTCGTCCAGATGAACGATTTGCCCCGGGTCATCGAGGACGCCCGCAAGGGCAGGGTGGAATACAAGCTGGACCGCACCGCCATTATCCACGTCCCCCTGGGCAAGGTCAGCTTCGACGATAAGATGCTGCTGGAAAACCTGATGGCGGTGATGGAAGCGGTGGTCAAGGCCAAGCCGGCCGGCGCCAAGGGCCAGTACGTCAAGAGCGCCTACATCACCACCACCATGGGGCCGGGCATCAAGCTCGACCTCGCTCCCACGCTGGCTCTAAGCTCCGCCTAGCTCTTGCCGGTCGGCCCCGGTTGTGCTAGAATAGATTAACAACTGTATAGAGAGTCCCGAGACAGTGGGTGTCCTTCCGCAGAAGGACTTAATGTAGTGCCTGCCGAGGATGAAGCCAGACCGGACGGAGTCCGGAATTGATGATGTCCTTGTGCGGCCGGCACAGGGACTTTTTCTTTACATAATGTAATACTCCCGGGACGCCCGGCGGTTTTTTCAGGAGGTGGCAGATATGCCAACGGAAAAGAAGGTGAAGATGGTCCAGGGCCTGTGGGACGTCTTCTCCCGGTGCAGCGTGGGTATCCTCACGGACTACCGCGGCCTGACCACGGCCGAGATTAGCGACCTGCGCCGCAGGCTGCGGGAGGCGGGAATAGAGTACCGCGTGGTCAAGAACTCGCTGGCGCAGCTCGCCGCCAGGGAGGCCGGCCTGGACGAGGTGGCGGGCTCGTTCGTCGGTCCGGTGGCGTTGGCCCTCGGCTACGGTGAGATACCCGAGGCGGCTAAAGTACTCACCGACTATATCCGCACCACCAAGTCCATTCTCAATATCAAGGGCGGTTTCCTGACGGACAGGGTGTTGACCCCCCGCGACGTCGAGTCGCTGGCCAAGCTGCCGTCACGGGAAGTGCTCATCGGACGTGTCCTGGCCGGGATGCAGAGTCCTATCTACGGCCTGGTAAACGTGCTGGCAGGGCCTGTCAGGGGCATCATGGGGGTGCTGCAGGCCAGAATACGACAACTGGAGGGACAGTAAAAATGGCAGAAGAAGAAGCCAAGAAAGAAGAAGCAACGGCGGTAGAGGAGCCCAAGGCGGAAGAGCCTGCGGCGGAAGCCCCCAAGGCGGAGGAAAAGAAACCCAGGGCCGCCAAGGCGGAAGCGGCTCCGGCCAAAGCCAAGAAATCGGCGGCTATTGAGGGCACCATGAATGCCATCAAGAGCATGACCGTCATCGATCTGGCCGACCTGGTGAAGGCCCTGGAGACCGAGTTCGGTGTCAGCGCGGCGGCCCCCGTGGCCGTAGCCGCGGCCGCCCCGGCCGCCGAAGCGGCTGCCGAGGTCGAGGAGCAGACCGAGTTCACTATTATCCTCAAGGAAATCGGCCCCAACAAGATTAACGTCATCAAGGCCGTCCGCGAGCTGACCACCCTCGGGCTCAAGGAGTCCAAGGACCTGGTAGAGGGCGCTCCCAAGCCGGTCAAGGAAGGCATCACCAAGGAAGAGGCGGCCACCGCCAAGCAGAAGCTGGAAGCCGCCGGCGCCACCGCCGAGATTAAATAGCCCCGGTTACGCATGGTAGTCCCCGCCGGTTTGAAAAATCCGGGCGGATGGCCTATAGTAACGTTACTACTCCAATCGGGGAGTCGGTGGTATTATGCCTGAAGGCGACTGGTTTGTACTCATGGGCGTGGGCGGGGTCTTCATCGTCCTGGGTATCATCGGGCTTCTCTGGGGTCGGCACGAGGAAAAGAGGTACTACGAGTCCCTGACCACCCGTACCGACGTCCGGGAGTTCGTCTCGCACTGGCCGGAGCGTCCCCAGCCGGGGGCGCTGAAGGTGGGCGGCTGGATTGCCCTCGCCCTCGGCGTGCTGATGCTGCTGGCGGGCATCGTCTCCTGGCTGGTCGCCCTCTCTCAGGCCTGACCGGGTTCCCCGGAAAAGCGAAGGGAGGCGAAGCGCGATGGGCTATTCCATTTTCGACGAGACGATGGTCGACATGCCCTGGCCGGAAATCGAGAAAGCGGCCCGGCAGGGGGCCATCGTCCTGCTGCCCATCGGCATCATCGAAGAGCACGGACCGCACATGGGCCTGGCGGTGGATACCTATATCCCCTGTCTCTTCAGCGTCCTCGCCAAACATCACCTGGAATCACGCGGCATCACCACCCTCATCGCGCCCCCATACTACTGGGGCATCAGCCGCAGCACCAGCGTCTTCGCCGGCACCTTCTCCGTCCGGAAAGAGACCATGCAGGCGGTCATCTGCGATATCCTTGCCTCGCTGCACAGCTGGGGACTGGACCGCGTTTTCACCGTCAACTGGCACGCCGAGTACCGCCACTGCCACGTCGTCATCGATGCCATCACGGCAGCCCGGCGCGACCTCGCCATCGAGGCCTACTACCTGATGCCCCCCCAGGACTTCAGCCGTCTCGGCCTGACCGGCGGTGAGCCGGTCATCCTCCAGAAAAACCCGCCGTCTATGGGGCCGCGCGGGGAGTTTATCGACTACCATGCGGGGTCGCTGGAGACGGGCATCATGCTGCATTACTTCCCGGAGCAGGTGGATGCCGAGATGGCGAAGCAGCTTGAAGACAGCCGGATAACCGAAGCGGACATGAAGACGCTGGGACGCGGCGACGAGGAGACCCGCCGGCTGATACCCGGCGGCTACTTCGGCAACCCCGCCGGCTATGACACGGAGTTCTGCCGGCGGTACGTCGAGGACTTCGCCCGCGATATCGCGGACACCATCGAGGACTTTATCAAGGGTAAATAAACGTTAGTCCTGTCTAGCAGGTTAGCTTTACCCCACCCCACGGTGTTATCTATTCCCACCCAGGCCACCCTCGTATCATCTACTGCTTAGCCCTGAGTATTTCACCCCGCCTCCCCCAAAAGGGGAGTGCGCCAGCGAGAGGGGGCTTTGCCCCCTCTTAAAATATCTCCCCCTTTCCAACCAGACTATTTATCGGCTGAC
>JBDRFW010000244.1:0-2833 GCA_043818415.1 Chloroflexota bacterium
GGAGATTGAAAGAGTAAAAGCGCAGTTGCGCAAAAGAGTAAATGAGCAACATAATGGACTAACTTTATGGCTTTAATCGTGCAAAAATACGGCGGCAGCTCGGTGGCGGACGCTGATATGATTAAGAACGTCGCCCGGCGCATCGTCCGGACCAAGGAGGCCGGCCGCCAGGTGGTGGTGGTCGTCTCCGCCATGGGTGACACCACCGACGACCTCATCAAGCTGGCCTACCAGATTAACGGGCGGCCGGACACGCGGGAGCTGGACGTCCTGCTCTCCACGGGGGAGGTCGTCTCCAGCACCCTCCTGACGATGGCCCTGCACAACCTGGGACACCCCGCCATCAGCCTCAGCGGCGCCCAGGCCGGCATCAAGACGGACGCCGCCTTCAGCTCGGCCAAGATTGTCCACATCGACCCCTCCCGGGTGGTCCGGGAGCTGGATAAAGGGAACATCGTCATCGTGGCCGGCTTCCAGGGGATTACCGAGGACATGGATATCACCACCCTGGGGAGGGGCGGCTCGGATACCACCGCCGTGGCG
This sequence comes from Chloroflexota bacterium, assembly GCA_043818415.1. GTDB lineage: Bacteria > Chloroflexota > Dehalococcoidia > Dehalococcoidales > RBG-16-60-22 > RBG-16-60-22. The sequence goes on from JBDRFW010000244.1 coordinate 544, forward strand.
CTGGCGGTCAGCCTGGAGGCCGAGCGGTGCGAACGCTATACCGACGTCGACGGGATTTACACCGCTGACCCCCGCCTCATCCCCGAGGCGCGCAAAATCAAGGAAATAAGCTACGAAGAGATGCTGGAGATGGTGACCTACGGTTTCAAGGCCATCCATCCCCGGGCGGTAGAGCTGGGCGAGCTCTTCAACATGCCCATCCTGGTGGCGTCCAGCTTCAACGACAACCCTGGTACCTTAATCCGTAAAGAGGTGTCTATGGAAATAAGCAATAAAGTAAGAGGTATCGCCCATGACCTTGACGTGGCCAAGATAACCGTGGTCGGCATCCCGGACCGTCCCGGCATCGCCGCGGGTATCTTCGTGCCCCTGGCGGACGCCGGCATCAGCATCGATACCATCGTTCAGAACGCCAGCATCGATAACATCACCGACCTCACCTTTACCGTGGCCAGAAGCCAGCTGGGAAAAGCGATGGAGGTCGTCGGGCCGCTGGCGGAATCCATCGGCGCCCGGGAGTGCGTCAGCGATTCCAAGCTGGGCAAGGTGAGTATCATCGGCACCGGCATGCAGCATGCCCCCGGCTACGCGGCGCGCATGTTCGATACCCTCAGCCGGGAGGGCATCAATATCCAGCTCATCACCACCTCGGAAATCAGGATAACCTGCATCATCGATGAGGCCAAGGTCAGGGACGCCGTGCGCGCGCTGCACCGCGCCTTCCAACTGGAAACGGAGGATTAGGCCGGCCGTTGGAGAAACGGCTAGACGGCCACTACTTGTTTGACTTCCGGGAGTTGCTCCTTCAGTATCCGCTCAATCCCGTTCTTCAGGGTCATCGTGGACATGGGACAGCCGGCGCAGGCGCCGGTCAGCTTTACCTTCACGGTGCCCTCGGCTACCTCGATGAGCTCCACGTCGCCCCCGTCCCTCTGCAGGGCCGGGCGTATCTTATCCAGTACCTCTGCCACCTTCTTCTCTTCCATCGTCGTCTCCTCCGGTATAGATGATTCCTCTAATTTAATTTTAAGCATCAAGGGAAAATTTTGTCAAATTGTGACGTCTTTAGCTTTGAGCTAGCTTGTACGCTATACTCTCGCTGGTGTAGAATATACTATTAAAAATATTACTTTTCGGGGACTTTGATGACGCGAGACGAAGAGAGATTACTGAGACTGAAACAGCAGCGGAGCAAGGAGGCCATCGACCTCGCTATGGAGGCCCGCTGGCAGGAGGCCGTTGGCCTCAACCGGGAAATCATCGAGGACTTTCCCGGCGACGTGGACGCTTATAACCGCCTGGGGAGGGCCTACATGGAGCTGGGGCGGTACGCCCAGGCCAAGGAAGCCTACAGCCAGGCGGTGGGCCTGGACCCCTACAACGCCATTGCCAACCGCAACCTCCGCCGCCTCAACGACCTCAGGGAGTCGGAGAGCGAGGAGGTGGACACCGACCGTGTCGAGCCGCAGCAGTTCATCGAGGAGATAGGCAAGGCCGGCGTGGTGGCCCTCCAGGACCTGGTGCCCAAGGAAGACCGCGCCCGCATCGTGGCCGGCGACCGGGTGCACCTCAAGGTGGAAGGCTCCAACCTGGTGGTGCGGAGCACCCGCGGCGAGTACATAGGTAAAGTCGACCCCAAATACGCCGCCCGGCTGATAAGGCTGACGCTGGGCGGCAACCAGTACTCCTCGTCGGTGGTGAAGTCCACCGCGGACGGGATGACGGTCATTATCCGGGAGGTCTACCAGCACCCCAGCCAGGCCGGCAAGCTCTCATTCCCGCCCAAGGGGATGGACGAGTTCCGTCCCTACGTCGGCGATAAGCTCCTGAAGTTCGACTCCGAGGATGAGGACGAGGACGAGTCCGGGTATACCATCATCGGCGGCGACGAAATCGAGGTGCTGCCGGAGGACGCCGAGGGCGTCGATGACGCCGACAGCGAAGACGAATAGGAGGACAATCTGAATATGGTCTCGGGCATGGTGAAGCCGGTCAATATCGAAGATGAAATGCGGGGTTCTTACCTCGATTACGCCATGAGCGTCATCGTCTCGCGCGCCCTGCCTGACGTGCGGGACGGCCTCAAGCCGGTGCACCGGCGCATTCTCTACGCCATGAACGATATGGGGCTGCGTCCCTCCGGCCCGCACCGCAAGAGCGCCCGTATCGTCGGCGAGGTGCTGGGCAAGTACCACCCCCATGGCGACAGCTCCGTCTATGATGCCATGGTGCGCATGGCCCAGGACTTCTCCATGCGCTACCCGCTGGTGGACGGCCAGGGTAACTTCGG
>JBDRFW010000245.1:0-9046 GCA_043818415.1 Chloroflexota bacterium
TTATAAGCACTATCGAAATCAGCGTTATGGTGTTCATGATTATCGGCGCAGCACAAGTCTTCAGCAACCTTCTGGCTTTTACCGGAGTAGGCGCCAAATTAGCCAGCTTTGGGGTGAATCTTCCCTTGTCTCCAATGTTCATTCTGATCGGGTCGCTGTTCATTGTATTGATACTGGGCTGTTTCATGGAATCAATTTCAATAATATCGATTACCATCCCTATATTTATGCCCATCATTCTATCCCTGGGATTCGACCCGATCTGGTTTTCTGTTTTGATACTCATCAGTATTGAAGTAGGCTTTATCACGCCGCCTTTCGGCATACTTTTATACGTTATGAAAGGGCTGGTACCCCCGGATGTAACCATGGGTGACATTGTCCGCGCCACGGCACCTTTCCTGATATGTGATGCCGTAGCCATCATCATAATTATCGCCTTTCCCCAGGTGGTGCTCTGGGCACCCTCTTTATTACAACAGTAACGCTCTTTCGGGTTTTGCCTTAACCCTCCCCGAGCTTAGAACGTAATAAGGGAAGTGTCGTCCTGTATTTTAAGACCGGGAGGGGTAGTGAATAATCTGCCAAACGACGGACGTCGTGGTACAATGGGAGCAACTGGAGCGCGTTCTGGTCAGTACCAGCAAGCCCGGTGGGTGGGGTTCCCCCCCAATAAATTGACACTATCAAGCGAGGTAAAGAGAAGAGAGGCGCCAATGCTTAAAGAATATGCCGTTTTCAAAGCTGCCGCCGTACAGGCGGCACCCGTCTTCAAGGATAGACCCGTGTATTTCGATTCCAGAGCGACGCTGGCAAAGGCCGTGGACCTTATCGCCGAAGCCGCCCGGAACGGGGCAAAACTGATAGTATTCCCCGAGACGTTTCTTCCCGGTTTTCCCTACTGGTCCCTGAATATGACGAAGGGGCCCGAGTGGTCTGGTATCTGGGCGGAGTACCTGCGTCATTCGGTGGAGGTTCCGGGCGAAGAGACAGACATTTTATGCCGGGCGGCCAGGAGCGCCGGGGCCTGCGTGGCCATGGGGATAAACGAGAGGGACCGGAAATACGAGGGCAGGATGTACAACTCAATCCTCTTCATCAGCCATCAGGGTGAAGTTATGGGGGTCCACCGCAAGATAAACCCCACCATCCAGGAACTCCTGTACCACACCCGGGGCGATGGCGGCGCCAACCTGAAGGTGTTTGATACCCCTCTGGGCAAGATAAGCGGGCTGGTCTGCGGCGAGCACTATCAGCCCCTCCTCAAGCAAAACCTGATTCTCCAGGGGGCACAGGTGAACTGCTCGCTTTGGCCCGGTTTCAAGGGCGGGGCCGGGGAGCTCATGACGATAATACCGGTGATGACCCAGGCGCTTTGTGTATCCGGAGCGCTTTGGGCGGTTCTGGCCTGCTCCTATATTCCGGAAAGCCAGGTGCCCCGCGACTTCTACGGCGACGATGCCTTTGACCAGACGTTCGGCGGCAGCTGCATTATCAACCCCTTCGGGGAAATCGTGGCCGGACCGGAAATCAACCAGGAAACGATAGTATATGGCGACATCGATTTGAAGGTTAATGTAATGGCCAAATCCATCATCAACCTAACGGGAAGCTATAGCCGCTGGGATATACTGGGACTCGGTATCCGCGAAAAGCAGTATGAACCCGTGTTTCCTTTAGAGATTGCGGAAGAAGCCGGACCGGCCTCGCCGGATATCGCGGCTGGCGAGCTTGCGGCGAAGGTCAGGTTGCTGGAGGAAAGGCTCCGGGTAATCGAACAAGCGAACGCCGGGGAAGGCAACTGACTCGACCTATCGGGTTATTTATTCGGCAGGGGGACCTAGGGGGTGAGGTAACGACGGAGAGCGCATGAAAAGCCCCCGTTTGACAAAGTAAAGCCCACCCCGTAAATTAGATATGTCATCTTCACTACGCTTAAGGAGGACTGCCGCTTATGGAATGGGGAATGGCCAACCGTCTGGCACAGGTGATACCGTCGGACGGACGCTGTCTCTTTATGCCGATTGACCACGGATATTTCCAGGGGCCCACCCGCCGGCTGGAGGAGCCCGGCAAGACAATCGCGCCCATCATGCCCTACGCCGATGCCGTCTTCGTCACCCGGGGCGTGTTGCGCGCGGCGCTGGCCCCGGACAACTCCAAGCCCATCATCCTCCGGGTGTCCGGCGGCACCAGCATGGTCGGGGCCGACCTCGCCAACGAGGGCATCACTACCGACATCGAGGACGTTATCCGCCTCAACGCCTCGGCGATGGGCCTCTCGATATTCGTCGGCACCGCCTACGAAAAGGAATCGCTGCTCAACCTCTCACGGCTCGTCAACGACGGCGAAAGGTACGGCATCCCCGTCATGGCCGTCACCGCGGTAGGCCGGGAGCTGGAAAAACGGGACGCCCGCTACCTCTCCCTGTGCTGCCGCATCGCCGCCGAGCTGGGCGCCCGCATCGTCAAGACCTACTGGTGCGAGGACTTCGATAAGGTGGTCAAGGGCTGCCCGGTGCCGGTGGTCATGGCCGGTGGACCCAAGACCAAGACGGAGCTCGACGTTTTCCGGTTCGTCCACGATGGCATCCAGAAGGGCGCCATCGGCGTCAACCTGGGGAGGAATATCTGGCAGAACGAGCACCCGGTAGCCATGATAAAGGCCATCCGCGCCGTCGTCCACGATGACGCCACCCCGGAGAAGGCCCAGGAGATTTACGATTCCGCGAAAAATGGCTAGGGCATCGGGCGGGAAAATGCGCGTGGCCGTGTGGTACAGCAACCGGGACGTGCGCCTCGAGGAGAGGCCCGTGCCCGAAGTGGGGCCCGGCGAGCTGCTGGTGCGCGTTATCGCCAGCGGCATCTGCGGCTCCGACGTCATGGAGTGGTACCGCATCGACCGGGCGCCGCTGGTGCTCGGACATGAGATAGCCGGGGAGGTGGTTGAGGTTGGCGAAGGCGTAACCCGATATAAAGCCGGCGACCGCGTCGCCGTGGCCCACCACGTGCCCTGCAACACCTGCCACTACTGCCTGGGCGGCAACCACACCGCCTGCGAGACCCTGCGGCGGACCAGCTTCGACCCCGGCGGCTTCGCCGAGTGCGTCCGCCTGCCGGCCATCAACGTCGACCGCGGCGTTTTTCTTTTGCCCGACGACGTCTCTTACGAGGAGGCCACCTTCGTCGAGCCGCTGGCCTGCGTCCGGAGGGGACAGCGCCGGGCGGGCCTGCGGCCGGGGCAGAGCGTGCTCGTCATCGGCAGCGGCATCTCCGGCCTGCTCCATATACAGCTGGCTAAAGCGCTAGGGGCCGGCCATATCACCGCCGTGGACATCAGCGATTACCGTCTCGGGGCGGCCAAAAAGCTCGGGGCCGATGCCGTGTTCCCTGCCGGGGAGTTTTCCCCGGATAAGCTGCGTAAGGAGAACGGCGGCTGGCTGGCCGACCTCGTTATCGTCGGCACCGGCGCCGCGGCGGCCGTCGGTCAGGCGCTGGCCTCGGTGGAGCGCGGCGGCACCGTGCTCTTTTTCGCCCCCACCGGCCCCGGCGTGACCGTCCCCCTCTCCATCAACGACGTCTTCTGGCGCACCGATGTCACCCTGACCACCTCCTACGCCGGCGCCCCCGCCGACTACGCGGCGGCCTTGAAGCTGGTGCAGGCCCGCCGCCTGCCCCTCGGGGAGATGGTCACCCACCGGCTCACCCTGGGGGAGACGGGGCGGGGCTTCGAGCTCGTCGCCGGGGCGGGGGAGTCCCTCAAGGTAATCATCGAGCCCCAGCGTTAGGCCGCCTACCGCCTTTATTTGCATTCGGTCGGTCTGTCATTGCGAGTCCTTCCGGGAGAAGGACGAAGCAATCCCCGGTGCGTGGAGGTTGCTTCGTTGCTGCGCTCCCCGCAATGACGAGTTACTACTCTAAATAGTCCTTGAGCTTGCGACTGCGGCTGGGGTGGCGGAGCTTGCGCAGCGCTTTGGCTTCTATCTGGCGGATGCGCTCCCGGGTGACGTTGAACTCCACACCCACCTCTTCCAGGGTGCGGCTGCGCCCGTCTTCCAGCCCGAACCGGAGCTGGAGGACTCGCTGCTCGCGGGGGGTCAGCGTTCCCAGGACGTCCTCGATTTGCTCCTTGAGGAGCTGCTTGGAGGCGATATCCACCGGCGGCAGGGCGTTGCGGTCTTCGATGGAGTTGCCCAGCGGACTGTCTTCCTCCTCACCGATGGGTGATTCTAAAGATATGGGGAGCTGGGAGACCTTGACGATTTCCCTCACCTTTTCCGATGATACCTCCATCTCCTTGGCAATCTCCCGGGAGGTGGGCTCACGGCCGTACTCCTGGGCGAGGCGACGGCTGATTCTGAGCAGGCGGTTGATGGTCTCTACCATGTGCACCGGGATGCGGATGGTGCGGGCCTGGTCGGCGATGGCGCGGGTCAGCGCCTGCCGAATCCACCAGGTAGCGTAGGTGCTGAACTTGTAGCCCTTGCGGTAATCGAACTTCTCCACCGCCCGCATCAGACCGATGTTGCCCTCCTGGATAAGGTCGAGCAGGGACATGCCGCGCCCGATGTGCTTCTTGGCCACGCTGACCACCAGGCGCAGATTGGCCTCGATGAGGTGCCGCTCCGCCTTTTTCCCCTCGCGGACGATTTCGGCGAAGTAGTCGGTGTACTGGCCGTCGTTGGCGCGGACGGTGTCCACGAAATACGGGTCGGACGTCAGCTTATCGGTATCTGACAGGGTAATATCCGGGCCGATGGCCTCGCGGACCTTTTCCGGCACCAGCCGACTCCCCAGCGAAAGGTTAATCAGCTTCTCTTCCGTTTCGCTGACGCCGGTTTGCAGGCGGCCGGCGATGTCATGGAGAATCTGTGGGTCGATGGCGTTATCGATGGTCTTCTGGAGCTTCTCGTCGTAGATGCTCTCGGTGAGGCCGGTCGCCGACGGCTGTCCAATCTGCTGCCGGAGGAGGCTTACCAGTCCGGCCGCCTGCCCCAGGTTACGGTTGATAGCCATGATGATATCGGTGGCCGCGGGCTGCCGGCCGTACTGCAGCGAGTACTCCTGCTTTATGTCACTGATGTATTTGCCCTCTTCCATCATGCGGGCCAGCTTCTTCTCGTCGGCGGCGGTGAGCAGCTGCACCCGGCCGATTTCGTGGAGGTAGATGCGCACCGGGTCGTCGGTGATGTCCTGCTGGGCGATTTCTGCGGAGGGCATCTCCACCTCCAGCTCAATGGCGCCCTTGCTCTTTTCGACGACTAAGTGCTTGGTCTTCGGCCAGAGCCCGTCCGATTCGGAAAAGTCCTCGTCTTCGAGCTCCTCTTCGGTATCGAGCGGCTCGTCGTAATCGGTTTCTGCCTTGCCGTTGGCATCGAGGACTTCCTCGCGGGACATTTCCTCGTCGTGGCCGTTGTCATTTAGTCCGTGCTGACCGTTCTTTTCCTTAACCATGGCTATCTCCTTGCGCCGGTTCGTTTACTCTTACGGGCGTCAATCTCCCGGAGCTGAGTGCTGATTTTGACGTCTTCTTCCAACTGGGCGAGGTCGGCCGTCTCCCCGGACTCCCCTTTGCGGGCGGCCAACCCCTTGAGGTATTTTTTCCTCAGCTCCATGACGCAGTCGGTATATCTCTGCTCGATGTCGTTACGGCCGGCCGGCAGGCTCTTATTGATGATGGCGTCCAGGTGCTCATGCAGGGACGCGTCGAGCCGCTCTTTCAGCGCCGGGACGTCCTTGACGGCCTGCCAGGCGGTAAAGATTTCGCGGTTTTCCGTGCTTTCAAAGAACTCCGGCAGGGGGCCCTCCGGCAGCTTTTTCAGCTCGGGGTACCGGAGGAGGAGGGTCAGGGCGTACTCCTCGCGCGGGCTGGAGAACAGGGGACGCGGGGCGGGGGTAATGACCTCCCTCCGGGGTGTGGTGGGCGTCCGACGGGCCGCCGCCGGTCTCATCCGGGCCAGGGCGGCCTCCAGGGTGGGGATACCCACCTTTATCAGGCCGGCCAGCTTCTGTAAATAGTGCGCCTGGCGGATGGGGTCGGTGATGGCCGCCACGGTGGGCAGCAGCCGGTCCGCGGCCGCCGTTTTGTCCCGGGCGGTGGTCAGGTCGAGGCGGGCCACGGCTTTATCAAAGGTATAATCAACGATGGGCACGGCTTTGTTTACCAGTTCCTGCCAGTTTTTTACGTCTTCCCGGATAACGTCGTCCGGGTCCTTGCCCTCCGGCATGATAATGACCCTGATTTCCGCGTTGAAGATGTTCTCGTAGCCCACCGTCCGCAGCATGGCCTCCTCGCCGGCGGCATCGGCGTCCAGTGCCATGACGAGGTTGCGGCTTAGCTTTTTCAGCGCGTTCACCTGCGTTTCCGTGATGGCCGTGCCCATGGAGGCCACGGCGTTGGTGACGCCGTTCTGGTGGGCGGTGATGACGTCCATGTAGCCTTCCATGATGATGACCTTATCCTGCTTCCTTATCTCGGCGGCGGTGCGGTCGAGGCCGTAAAGCGTGCCACTCTTATCGAAGACCGGCGTCTGGGGGGAGTTCAGGTACTTGGGTAAAGAGTCATCGAGGACCCTTGAGCCGAAGCCCGTTACCCGGCCCCTTATATCGCGGATGGGGAACATCAGCTTGCCCCGGAAGCGGTCGTGGGTGCGGCCGTCATCCGTTTTCACCAGCAGGCCGGCGGCCAGCAGGGTCTCTTCGGTGTGCCCCTTCTCCTTCAGGTATTGCTTGAGTGCCTCCCAGCTGTCCAGGCTGAAGCCGAGCTGGAAATCGGCGACGGTCGAGGGGTTGAAGCCACGCTTTTCCACGTAGCCCCGCGCCTTCTCCGCCCCCGGCGAGTTGAGCAGCAGGTTGTGGTAGTAGAGGGCAGCGGCCTCGTTGGCCTGGTAGAGCTCATCCCTGGCTTCCTTACCGCTGTCCTTCTCCACCCACGATGGCAGGGTGACCCCGGCGCGCTGGGCCAGCACCCGCAGCGCCTCCCCGAACTCCATCCCCTCTTTCTTCATGATGAAGGAAAAGACATCGCCGCCGGTGCCGCAGGCGCCGAAGCAGTGCCAGCTCTGCCGCTCCGGGAAGACGAAGAAGGACGGGGTCTTCTCGCTGTGGAACGGGCAGAGCGCCGTGAGGTTGCGGCCCGCCTTCTTCAGGGTGACGTACTGGCCGACGACCTCAACGATGTCCGTCCGCTGCTTTATTTCGTCGATGGCGCTCATCTTGGCGACAGTTACCTATTATACTACTTTTTTGCAGGAGGTGGGCAGGCGGGAGGGGAAAATAATCAGTAATTCATCCTGACTTTAACGCCGCGGTCGTGCAGGTACTCTTTAAGCTGTCGGTAGGTGTACTCCCCGTAGTGGACGATGGAAGCCACCAGGGCGGCGTCGGCATGGCCTTCCGTGACCACCTCGACGAGGTGCTCCGGCTTACCGGCCCCGCCGGAGGCGATGACCGGGATGGTGACGGCGTCGGCAATCATACGGGTCAGGTTTATCTCGTAGCCTTCCCTGGTGCCGTCGGCGTCGATAGAATTAATCACCAGCTCGCCGGCGCCCAGCTTTTCGCCCTCCCTGGCCCACCACAGCGCGTCGATGCCCGTCGGCGTGACACCGCCGTTGACGACAATCTCGTAGCCGCAGGGAATCTCCGGGTTAGGGGATACCTTCCTGATATCCATGGAGAGGATGGTGCTCTGGGCGCCGATGGCGCGGGCGATTTCCGATATCAGCTCCTTGCGCTTGACGGCCGCCGTATTGACGTTGACCTTCTCCGCGCCGGCGTTGCGCAGCCGGGTGGCGTCCTCCACGGAGCGGATGCCACCTCCCACCGAGAAGGGGATGAAAATCTGCGAGGCCACCTCCTCAACGAAGCTAATCATGATGTCGCGGTCCTCCCTCGAGGCGGTGATGTCGTAGAAGACAAGCTCGTCCACCCCGTCCTCGTAATACTGGCGGGCCTTGGTAATGGGGTCGCCGATATCTTTGGTATCGACGAACTTTATACTCTTGGCGAGCTTGCCGCCGCGCACGTCCAGGCAGACGACCAGCCTTTTGCTGAGCATGGCTGTTATTTTACACTATCTTTCGTTAAATTGATATTCTTTATTTGGCGGTTTTTCAGTTGTCATTCCGGCGAATGCCGGAATCCAGGGGGAGGCATGAATTTCTGGATTCCCGGTCAAGCCGGGAATGACATAATTAACTGAATACAACGCTCCCGTCCCACCGGGTAAAGCGCTCCAGCAGATGCAGCCCCAGCCGGCCGCTCTTCTCCGGGTGGAACTGGGTGGCGAAGAGGTTTTTGTACCCCAGCGCCGAGCAGAAATCGCCCCCGTAGTCGGTAACGGCGTAGACGTTTTCTTCCCGTGACGGCCCGGGGTAAAAGGAGTGCACGAAGTAAAACTCGTCACCGTCATTGATACCATCCAGGAGCGGGTGGGGCCGGACGGCCTTGACCCCGTTCCAGCCCATGTGCGGTATCTTGAGTCGCGGGTCTTTGAGCCGGAACCGTACGGTCTTCCCCGGCACCAGGCCGAGGCATTTTTGCGGGCCTTCCTCGGAGCTTTCCAGGACAATCTGGGCCCCGAGGCAGATGCCCAGCACCGGCGTGCCGGCGGCAAAGGCCTCGACCAGGGCGGCGTCCAGCCCGGTCTTTTGAAGGTAGGCCATGGCGCTGGGGGCGGCCCCCACCCCCGGAAAGATAAGCCGGTCCGCCCTGAGGACATCGGCGGGGGAGGTTGTGGTCACGGCCTCGATGCCCACCTCGGCGCAGGCGCGCTGGACGCTGCGGATGTTGCCGGCATTGTAGTCAATAATGGTAATCATTTTTTATATCTTGTTGAGTTTCCCGTCATTGCGAGCGGAGCGAAGCAATCTCTTGCAGGTTTATCTCAACCTCACCCCCTTAGTCCCCCTCTCCCTTCTGTCATTCCCGCGAAGGCGGAAATCCAGGTTCTACCTCACCCCCTGTGTCCCCCTCTCCAACCAGTTTGCATCTGCTCGCCCCGTGATTTATCTGGTCGGAGAGGGGGAAGATTTTATTGAAGAGG
>JBDRFW010000246.1:0-9242 GCA_043818415.1 Chloroflexota bacterium
ACCAGAACCATTGTGACGGGGAGTCCGAGAGGGGCTTCGCCCCTCTTGAAAAATACCATCCCCTTCCCCTCGAGGGGAAGGGGATTAAGGGGACAGGGTGACCAGAGAAGTCTTCGACCAGATAGCCCCCGGCTGGTACAACTTCCGGCACCACACCATCTTCCGCACCGAGCTGGAAACAATGGCGGGCCGGTGGGCGGGGGGCCGTTTGCTCAACGTTGGCTGCGGGCACGGGCCGGACTTTATCCCTTTTAAAGATAATTTCGAGCTCCACGGCATCGATTTCTCCCGCGAGATGCTGCGGACGGCGCGGCAGTACGCCGCGAAGTTCGAGCTCGACGTCAACCTGGCGGCGGCCGATGCCCGGCACCTGCCCTACGCCGACGCTACCTTCGACCGGGCCATCGCCGTGGCCACCTATCACCACCTCGGGGAAACCGGGGAGAGATTACAGGCCTTCCGGGAGTTGAAGCGGGTGCTCAAGCCCGGCGGGGAGGCCTTTATCACCGTGTGGAACCGCCGGCAGCCCCGGTTCTGGCTGAAGCCAAAGAACGTCCAAGTTCCCTGGCGACAGAAAGACAAGACCCTCTACCGCTATTACTACCTTTTCACCTACCCCGAGCTGGAAAAGCTGGCAAAGCGGGCCGGTTTCGAGGTGCTGAAATCTTTCCCGGAGAGTCGGTACCGCCTGCCGCTGAAGACATTCTCCCGGAATATCTGCCTGCTGGTGAGAAAGGGGGGAAAAGGCGGAGAAGTGATTGACGAAATATGAGACTTATTTTTGAAAAGCAGCTCCGGCACTATGTCCTCCTCGTAGTCCTCCTGGCGACCGTCATCGCCTTCAGCCGCACGGAAGGATTCAGGTTAGGGAGCCTGGGGGTGTCAGCACCGCGGTATGGTTCTACCTGGCGCTGGCCGCAGCGGTGCTGCACCAGGTGTACGTCTGGTTCTGCTGGCGGACCCAGCTGCATTCCTCCCTGATAGCCAGGGCGCTGGGGCCAAAGGCATTCAATTACTACGCCGCCGGCTTTATCTTCTTCATGTTATTGCGGGGCTCGATGATATTGCTGCTGGCCATCGCCAACCGGAACACCCTGGACATCGACCGGCTGCTACTGAGTTCTCTGGCCGTCATCATCGCCATACCCGTGCTTTACGTTCACTACTCGGTAATGAGGTATTTCGGCTTCCGCAGGGCGATGGGCATTGACCATTTCGACCCGTCTTATCGCGGAGCGCCGCTGGTGAAAAAGGGAATTTTCCGGTTCACGAACAACGCCATCTATACCTACGGGCTGCTGATACTCTGGATACCCGGCCTGGTTTTCGGCTCCCGGACGGCGCTGCTGGCCGCCCTGTTCCACCATATCTACATCTGGATTCATTACTATACCACCGAGAAACCGGACATGGAGCGGATATACGGTGCCGCTAAAAATAATCGCTCAGCATGAGCTCACCCCGCTTCATTTTCCCGCCGCCACCCAGAGCCTCTCCCCGTCGGTGGTAAAGTCAATCGTCCCCTGTTCATCGGTGCGGTAGATGCTCTCTTTCCCCAGCTTCTCTGCCAGGCGTTCGACCACACCGTCGTCCGGGTGGCCGAACCGGTTGTCCGCGCCGACACTGATGACCGCCACCCGGGGGTCGGCCACCGCCAGGAAACCGGGCGTGGTGGAGGTATCCGAGCCGTGGTGGGCCACTTTGATGACGGTGCTGGCCAGGCCGGCCCGCCGCCGCACCATCTCCCGCTCCCCCTCCCCCATGATGTCCGAGGTCAGCAGGAAGCTGACGTCGCCGCGACTGATCCGCAGCACCACGGCGTTGTTGTCCACGTCCGACCCGCTGCCCTCGATGGGAAGAAACGACGGATTGAGCACCTCGATGACCACCCCATCGCCCAGGGTAATCCGCTGGCCGGCGCGGGCGGGTGTACTCTTTATCCTCTTATCCGCGACGAGTCGCTGCCACTCATCGTACAGCGGCGAATCGTAGGGAAGGTCGGGAGCGAGCACCCGCGCCACGCGGTAGCGCCGCAGCACCTCCTCCAGCCCGGCGAGGTGGTCCTGGTGGGGGTGGGTCAACACCACTAAATCGATAGTCCGGTCCCAGAACGGCATCCGCCGTCCCAGCGCCAGGGTAAGCGCCTGCGGGCTTGGCCCGCCGTCGATGAGGACCTGGCGGCTGCCCTGCTGGACCAGGACGGCATCGCCCTCGCCGACATCCAGGAAGCTCACGCGCAGGTTGCCGTCCGGCATTGATGCCGCCGTAAAGGTCACCAGCACCACTGCGGCCAGCAGGGGCACGATTACCAGCTTGCCGATTTGCGCCGGTGAGAAGGACAAGCTTCCGGAAGCCCCCGCCGCCGGACTGCGCCGCCGGTTCCGGCGTCCGTAGAGCCAGGCGGCGGCGAAAACAACGTAATATCCCCATACGAAGGCGGGGCTGACCGAGTCGACGGTCACCGATGACACGGAAGGGGCCGCCAGGCCGCCAACCACCACCAGCAGGTAGGAAAGGAAGAGCCAGGCCAGCCAGCCCACCACTTGCCCCACCACCGGCACCGCCAGCCCCAGCACCGCCGCCAGCGCCCCGGGGATGATGATGCCGGGCAGGGCGGGCAGGGCCAGAAACGTGGTCAGCGGCCCCACCAGGGAAACGATGCCGAAGTAGTAGGCCACCACCGGCCAGACGGCGATGACGGCCCCCAGGGTAGCACTCAGGGTATCGACGATAACGTTGGCCGTGGCGGCGAGAGTGCCTTCCTCGCCGAGGGTCGCCGCCACCGCCCGTCGGCCCCACCCGCGCAGGATGGGAAAGATAAAGACCAGACCGGCCATGGCCAGGAAGCTCAGCTGGAAAGAGGCATCTCCGAGGATATAGGGGCTGAGGCCCACCATGACCGCCGCGGCGAAGGTCAGCGCCACGATGGCGCTGCGCTGGCGGCCCAGCAGCTCGGCGAGGAGGAACATGGTAGCCATGATGGCCCCCCGTACCACCGGCGGGTGGAGGCCGGTTATCAAAGCGTAGAGCCAGACGGCCGCCAGCGCCAGCCAGACGTAAAGGTAGCGCCTTCGCCCGAAGAGCCAGAGCCCCAGGCCCAGCACGACGCCGGCCATGATGCCCAGGTGGAGGCCGGATATCGCCAGGAGGTGGGCGGCGCCGCTCCGGGAGAACGCTTCCCTGAGCTCCGGGGGGATATTGGCGCGGATACCCAGGACGATGCCCTGCGCCAGCGATGCCTGCGGCTCCGGCAGGACCCTTGAAATCGTCTCCGCCAGCTTGCCCCTCAGGGTATAGAGCCCGGCCAGCGGCGGGAAACCCCGCCCGGTTTCCAGCACCTCGATTTTCGGGTAGAACATCACGGTATAAATACCCTGGTGCGCCAGATAGCCCCGGTAATCGAAGGCGTCCACCGGCGCGGGCGTCTCCGGCTCTCCCTCCAGACTGAGAACGTCACCGTACTCATTGGCGGGGTAGCGGGGCACGAAGACCAGCGCCTTTCCCCTGACATCCCGCCAATCACCGTCAACGAAAATCCGGGCGGCGGACAGGGTGAGGCGGGTGCTGTTGTCCCGCACATCGGGGTCGGCGGACACCGTGCCCCTGATTACTATGGTGCCGGTGTCGTTATAGTATCGCAGCCGGGCGGCATCGACGGTGTTGAGGCTGGCGAAGGAGTAAGCGGCCGCCCCCACCACGATGAAAATCCCCAGCCCCGCCAGGATAAGGGGCCGGCGGTGGGCGCGAGTAAAGAAAAGGAACAGCGGGGGAACGACCCCGATAAGGGCGAGGGCCGGGGGTAGTTGAAAACTCGACCCCAGGAAGATTCCGACCACCCAGGCGCAGCTAAGAAAGACGAGCAACAATAGTATCAGTCCAAAAAGTAATCAATCGGCGACAGCGATAAGTTGCCGGATATTTTCTAAAGTGCCCGGGCCGATGCCGGCCACCCTGACCAGCTCGTCGATGTCACGGAAGGGGCCGTGCCGGAGTCGGTAATCGATAATGGCATCGGCCCGGCCCTCACCGATACCCGGCAGGGCCGCCAGCAGCCAGGCATCGGCGGTGTTGATATTGACCTTTTGAGGAGTTTCGGTTTCGGACAGGGCGGGAACGATGAGGTCAATCCGGTCGGGGTCGGCGCCGGCGTTAATGCCGCCGGCCGCCCGGAGCAAATCGTCGACGCTGTCCCCCGCTTCCAGGGGGTAGAGTCCGGGGTTATTGACCTCGCCGCCGATATAGACGGTGCCCCGGACTTCCGCCTCCGGCTCCAGGGAAATCTCCACCCCCGGTCCCCGGCTTTGCCTTACCCCGATGACGATGCCGCCGGCGATGATGATTAGCACCAGCAGCGCCGCGAGGATAGTCCAGCCGTTGATAAACCTGCCTGAATTCATCGGATTTTTCCGGCCGCAAGATTCGCCATGACGATATAACAAACGCAGTGGTTACGTCAATGGACGCCGCCGGAACCGGTTTCAGAAGATTTTACGAACTCCGCCCTGAATTGGAGTGGGCGGACCAAAACCCCGGGTCGGCGGGTCGGTAATCCCTACATTGGGTGCCCAGGAAGCCATCTTCAGCTTCTCGATTCTGTCGCCGCGGAGGAAATAGAGACAGAACATCTTGACGGTGATAAAGTCGCCCGGCTTGAGAGGACCAAACGGGTAATCCGGCCTGTCTTTCGAGGCATGGAAATCCATGTCTATTTCCGCGAAGATGTTGCTTTTATTCTGTATCAGGACCTGAATGCGCATGATTTCACGAACGCCGTCATGGGCAAAATCCAGGAACTTGAGAAAGCCCTCTTTGCCCGACGCCAGAACCCCGTCTTTCTTGCCCCGGGCCGAACACACCACCAGGTCATCCACCCAAAACCGGTCCAACATCGCCTTGTCATCGCCTGAATTAAACGCCTCAACATACTTATAGAAGTCAAACATTTATCCCCCTTCGTTCGCGATGAGTTAAAAGTTTCGTACCCTGGCTATTTGTTGCGGGATGCCTCGCACGCTGCGGGACCGACACATTACCTTCAAGGGCCGGGCTTAGAGGTTGAGATTGGGGTGGTAAAGGTTAAGTCAGACCCGGCCTACGCGCCGCTCAAAGCAGTGCGCAGCGCGTCTTCCGACTCCGCGGTGGTCACGGCGATTACTTGGTCGCCGGCCTGGAGAACGGTGTTGGACGCCGGCGACTTGACGCTGCCCTCGGCGGGGATAATCAGGGCCAGCTTGCTGTCCTTGGGCAGGGAAAGGTCCTTGACCGCTTTGCCCACCGTGGCGGAATCGGCGGTAATCTTGACATCAACGAGGACAAGTCCCTTTTCCTCGATGGTCAGCAGGTGGGTCACCGGATGCGTCGGCACCTCCCGCTCGATGGCCTCCAGGATAAGGTCGGTGGTGCTGATGGTAACGTCAACTCCCAGTTTCCTGAACAGGGCGGCGTTCTGCGGGTTGCGCAGGCGGGCGATGGTGCGGGGCACGTTATGCTTGTGCTTGGCCACCTGGCAGGCCACCAGGTTGTCCTCGTCGTCGCCGGTGACCGCCACGAACATATCCGCCCTTCCCGTGCCCACCTCGGCCAGGGTGGCCGCCTCGCAGCCGTCACCGCGGTAGCAGACGCTGCCGAGCTCATCGGTGATAGTCTTGCAGACGCGGGCGTCCTTCTCCAGCACGAGGACCTCGTGCCCTTCATTGAGCAGCGCCTTGAGCAGGTAATAGCCCAGGCGGCCGCCGCCAATCACGATGATATACATAAGCTAATGCCTCATTCTTCCAGCTTTTCCCGCAGGAGCTGGGCAAATATCTTGGTGGGGCTCATGGTCTCCAGCCCGAGGGTGCTGTACATTTCCTCCCGCAAAGGGTCGTAAATACGGCACATCACCCGGGGCACGTTGAACACGTGCTTGGCAATCTGGCAGGACATGACGTTGCGGTTGTCCCCCTGCGTCAGCGCCACGAAGACGTCCGCTTCCTCGATGCCGGCCTTCTTCAGCGCCTCGGCGTCGATGCCGTTACCGAAGAGGGCTGTCCCGCCGAAGGAAGACGGCAGCCGGCGGAAACTGTAAGTATCGTTGTCCAGGACGGTAACTTCGTGCCCGTCCTCGTCAAGCAGCGTGGCGAGCCGGGCCCCGACCCGCCCGCAGCCCATGATGATTATCTTCATATTTCAGACCTGACTTCGTGAAAATATCGTGCTACTGCTGGTAGAGTATAACGGGACAGGGAGAATTTTTCAAGACGTAGGGCACCACGTTCCCCAGGCTGAACTGGCCGAAGCGCTGCTTGTAGGTGATGCCCATCAGGATGAGGTCGACGCCCCGCTCCACCGCCTCGTCCACCACCGCCGGCCCGACCTCCCTGGCCTGGAGGACATCGGTCTCCACCTCGCAGTCCTCTTCCTCGGCGACCTTCTCCACGCGGTCGAGTACTTCCTCGGCACTCCGTATTTCCGAGTCGATTTCGGCATCCAGCGGCAGGGCACGCTTGATGGCTACCACGGAGACGGCCCAGACCTTGCCCTTGTCCCTCTTGGCCAGCCGGCAGGCCAGCTTTATCGCTTCCTCGTCGGCATCGCTGCCGACTACCGGCACGAGTATCTTTTTAAACTCCATTAACGTAACGCCTGATTTTAGTCAAAGGCTATTATAACCTTATTGGGGAAAATCCACAATACCCTTTTCGGTTTTTTTACGTTTCAGGGGCACCTCCCACTCGTCCGATGGCTTGCGGCGTCTCCGGCGGATATAAAGGTAGATGAGCAGGCCGACGACCATCCAGCCGAGACCCACCCACCGACTGTAGGACTGGGTAACCAGGATGATGATCCAGATGCCCGCGGTGGCCAGCAGGCCGACCATGGCGCTCACCGGCAGCTCGCGCCCCTTAATCCTGATATTCCAGCCGAGCTTGAAGGGCCGCGGCATCTCCGGCTTGCGGATACGCAGGGCGAGAATGGAGGCGTGGGCGAACATGAAGGCCAGCAGCGACCCCACGGCATAGAGGGCGCCCATATTGGCGAAGACGTCCGTGGCGAAGAACCCCGGCAGCAGGATAACAAGGGCGATGATACTGAAGACGATGATGGAGACATAGGGGGTCTTGAAGCGACCGTGGATGCGGCTGAGCGCCGACGGGACCAGGCCGTGGCTCCCCTGGGAGAAGGCCAGCCGGGAGATGCCGATGAGTCCGGCATTGGTGGCAATCAGCAGGATGGTGCCCGCCAGCACGGCAATCAGGGGTTTTAAAACGGTGCGTATCAGCTCGATGGGGATATGGAAGGCGATGCCGGCAACGGGGTCGCGGGACCACTCCGAGGCCAGCTCCCCGACCGGCATGGCCGAGAGCGATACCAGGGAAATGCCGGCGAAGATAACCAGCACGGCGACAATCATCATCACCAGCGCCCGCGGTACGCTCGTCTCGGGTCGCTTGGTCTCCTCGGCCATCTGCGACATCGTTTCGATGCCGGTATAGGCGATGGTGGCCAGGGCGACGCCCAGGACGAGGTTCTCGCCGCTGGGCCAGTTATCGATAATCCGGTGGAGCAGGACGGTGGGGTTGAATAGCAGGATGAAACCGATGACGACCAGGGAGACCTGGGTGAGGATATCGATGATGGTGGCCCCTACGTTGACGAAGGACGTTTCCCGAATGCCGATGACGTTCAGGAGCATGAGGAAGCCGACGATTCCCACCGAGGTCCAGGTGCCGATAAAGGGCGACGTTTTGAAGGGCTCCCAAAAGAAGCCCAGGTAGGGCGGTATGGTGTAAGCAGAGATGGAGATGGTGACGATGTAGCTCAGCATCAGCGCCCAGCCGGCGACGAAACCGGCCGTTTCCCCGAAGCCGTGGCGGGCAAAACTGGCCGAGCCGCCGGCTTCCGGCAGGGCGGCGGTACCTTCGGCGTAGGTGAGCGCCGTGAAGATAAAGAGCACCCCGGCGATGCCCAGCGCCACGGGGGTGGCCCCCATGGCCACCAGGGCCACGATGCCCAGGGCGTAGTAGATGGAAGAGCCGACATTGCCGTAGCCGGCGCTGAAAACGGCGGGAATTCCCAGCACTCTTCTCAGGCGGAAACGTTTGATGCGGCGGGGGCGGAAAATCCTGTTCCCCGGCTTAGGACGGTAAGTCTCCGGCATATCTCTTTACTTAACCAATCTTCTAGAGCAGCCTTTGCGTACAATTATATATTATACGGCACCATTGCACCATCTTGAGCACTGCGCCGGAGTAAATGACAGAATATTGTGCCGCTATTACTTGACAATTGGCACTATATAAGTTAATATTAGGCCATCTGGCACTTTTGTAACAGGACTAAAGTTCAATGATTATCAGGACAAGAGTCTTTAAAATGGCCAGCGGAAGGTACCAGAACCTGTCCGACCTGGCCAGGGCGATGGGGATATCCGTCAGCCAGGTCTACCGGGTCCGCGAGGGCAAGCGGGGCATCAACGAAAAGTTCATCGTCGGGGCCAAGAAGGCCTTCCCCGATTCCCCCCTCGACGAGCTGTTCTATTTCAAGTCCACCCAGAACATGGAAAGAATGCCGGATATCACCGTCACCCGCCGCTATCACCACATCGTCCGGCAGTTCAACGCCGTCGACGTCTAGGACGGCTCCGGCGGCCCGTCAACAACAGCCTCTTCCGGCTCGACCTTGCGCAGGTCGTCCACGCTGTCCAGGTGGTCGATGTAAATCGTCCCGTTCATGTGGTCTATCTCGTGCTCCAGTGCCTGGGCCAGCAACCCCTCCGCCTTGATGCGCACCGGCTTGCCGTCAATGTCCAGCGCTTTGACGGTGACGGTCTCCGAGCGGTTTATCTGCCCGAAGTACCCGGGGAGGCTGAGGCAGCCTTCGGTGACCTGGCGCTCCCCCTTGCGGCGCACGATTTCCGGGTTGATGAGGATAATGTCCTCTTCCTCCGGCAGGCCGATGACGGTGATGCGCAAGGACACCCCCACCTGGGGCGCCGCCAGCCCCACCCGACCGGGGTCGGCACGGAGCGTCTCCTGCATATCGGACACGAGCTTCTTGATAGAACGGTCGATGGAGCTGACTTTCCTGGCTTTTTTCCTCAAAACGGGGTCGGGTAGAGTCCGTATGGGCAGAACCGCCATGGCGTCTCCTTTATTTAGATGTACCGGGACGGTACTCTTAAGTTTACTTAAATCAGGCTTACCGGGTCAATATCCACCATCCAGCCCTGGGGGAATTGGATACCGGCCAGAAAGGAAGCC
>JBDRFW010000247.1:0-2354 GCA_043818415.1 Chloroflexota bacterium
ATCATCATCATCTGGGTTATCAACCACTGGGGCATCACTGGCGGCTTTCTCGGCATCAAGGTGCCTTACGCCTCGATAGGCCCGATTGTCTTCCGCAGCGAGTCGAGCCAGTTCTACCTTATCTTCGTCATCGCCGCTATCTGCGTTTTCCTGGCCAAGAATTTGGCCAGGACCAACGTAGGTCGGGCCTTCATCGCTATCCGGGATAACGACCTCGCCGCCGAGGTCATGGGCATCAACCTGCTCTACTACAAGCTGCTGGCCTTCTTCATCGGGTGCTTTCTGGCCGGTATCGCCGGGGCCCTGCTGGCCCACTGGGTCGGCTTCATGAACGCCGAGCAGTTCAGCTTCACGGAGTCGATATTGTACATCGGCATGATAATCATCGGGGGACTGGGCACCTCCCTGGGGCCCATCTTTGGGGTCGTTTTCATCCGGGTCCTCCAGCAGCTGCTGACCATCGAGCTGGTTCCCTTCCTGGAAAAGACATTTACCGCCCTGCCATCGGGCTTTGCCACCGGCGTTACGCCGATGCTCTTCGGCCTGGTAATCGTCCTCTTCCTGATACTGGAGCCGCGGGGGCTGGCCCATCGCTGGGCGCTGTTCAAGGCCGCTTACCGTCTGTGGCCTTTCTCTTACTAACTCTGGAAAGGGAGGTAGGGTTATGTAGTTCACTGCTATCAAAACAGCGAACCGGAAAAACCAACAAGGAGGTAAGGAATGAAAAACAAGAGAATCATTTTAGCTACGGTAGTCTGCCTGGTGCTGGTCGTGGCATCTCTGCCTTTCCTCAGCGCCTGTAAGAGCGAGGCGCCCGCTCCCGCACCGGCTCCGGCCCCCGCACCAGCGCCCGCTCCCGCACCGGCTCCGGCGCCCGGTCCGAAACCGGCCCCTGCTCCCGCACCGGCTCCCGCACCAGCGCCGGCTCCCAAACCCACCCCGGCCGGGCCTTTGACGATAGGCATCACCACGCCGACGACCGGGGTCGCCGCGGAGAAGGGTGCGCCCATGGGCCACGCCAACCTTGACGCCATCAAGTACATCAACGAGGAGCTCGGCGGCGTGGACGGTCACCCATTAAATGTCATCTGGCTGGACAACGGCTACGATGCCGCCAAAGTGGTCACCATCGTCAAGAGGTTCATGAGCGAGGGCGCCCTGATGTACTCCACGTCCTCTTCCGCCATGATGACGGCCTCCATGGAGATTGCCAACCGCGCCGGGTTCCCCGGCATGGCCGCCTTCTCCTCCCCCATCATCTACCGGCCGCCGCAGCATATCTACGGGCAGCTGCCGGACTACGGTGACGACTTCCTGGCGTTCTCCAGGTATTACCTGGACCATGTCTGGCAGGGCACCGGCAAGCCCAAGGTAGCCATTCACGCGCTGAACAACTCCACCGGCAAGGGCGCCGTGGATGCAGCCCGGGCCTACGCTAACCAGCTCGGCCTGGAAATCCTCTGGGACGGCCAGGAGGGCAAGGCCTTCGAGCATACGGCGACGACCATCTCCGAAATGGAGTCGCTGACCCGCATCAAGGCCAAGAACCCGGACGTTATCTATATCTCCAGCACCCCCAAACCGGCCGCCCTGATTATCAAGAACGCCTACGAGCTGGGCATGTTCCCAGGCGTCACCATCGGGCTGGGCCACGCGGCCATGACCAAGGCCATGGTTGACATCGCCGGGGCGGACATCGCCGAGGGTGTCTACGGCGTGTTCCCGACGGTCAGCTGGGATGACAATGTGCCCGGCATGGCCAAGGTGACGGAGTCCGGTAAGACGTACCACCCGGACGACTCTGGGACCATGGACTACATCACCTCCTGGGCGCAGAGCCTTGTCATGGCGGAAATTCTCAGGACGGCTATGAATAATGTCGGCTATGACGTCCTGGCCAAGGGTAATGCCGATTCCTGGAAGGCCATCGAGGAACAGGGTATCCAGAAGCTTGATTACGACGTGGAAGGGCTGCACGGCCCGGTAAAATATACGGCCGGAGACAACCGCCTGTCCAAGTCTGTCCGCATCTTTCAGGTACAGGGCGGCAAAATTACGCCCCTGACCGGCTGGATTGATGCGCCGGTGGTCAAGTACGAAGAATTCGATTGGTTCGGAAGATAGTTAGTTAAGATTCGGGGCCTCGCTTACGGGCGGGGCCCCGTGCCGGGGGGATAACCGGATATGCTCAAATTGAACAACATTGAAGTCACCTATCTCAATGTCATCCGGGTACTGCACGGCGTCTCCATGCAGCTGGAGGACGGCGCTATTATCGCGCTCCTCGGCGCCACGGCGCCGGCAAGAGCACCACGCTCAAGGCTATCTCCGGCCTGCTCCACGTCGAGGAGGGG
>JBDRFW010000248.1:0-2005 GCA_043818415.1 Chloroflexota bacterium
CACCTGCGCCGGGCCATCCGGAGCCAAGGGGAGACGGCCATCCCCCGCGTCGTCCGGCGAGAGGACCCGTCATGCCCGACGATAACCCCGCCCCGGTGACCGACGAGATGCTGGAGGATTGCCTCCAGGCCCTCCAGCGGCTGGCCGAGCAGGGGTACCCGCCGCGGCTCGACGAGGTCGCCGCCTTCGCGCGACTCTCCACCGCCAGGACGGAGGCCGTCCTGGCGGCCCTGCAAGGCCGCGGGCTGCTGGAGCGGCACGCGGACGGCCTCCCGCGCCTCACCGGCGATGGCCAGCGGCAGGCGGCGGGCATCCTTCGCCGCCACCGGCTCTCGGAGCGGCTCTTCACCGATGTGCTGGGGCTCCCCTGGGATCGGGCGCATGAGGAGGCCATGCGGTTGGAGCACAGCATCACCCCGGACGGCGAGGCCCGCCTGGCGAGCCTGCTGGACCACCCCGACACCTGCCCCCATGGCGGCCCCATCCCGGCCGCCGACGGGAGCGTCTCGACCCCCGAGGCGTGTCGCCTCGACCAGGTGGCAGCGGGGACGGCGGTGCGGATCCAGCAGATCGCCGACGAGGACGGGGAGTTTCTCCACTACCTCGCCAGCCTGGGGCTCCTGCCACAGACCGACGTCCGGGTCGAGGAGGTGGCCCCGTTCGGCGGACCGCTCCTCGTCCGGGTGGGCGGCGCCCGCTACGCGCTCGGCCGCGACGTGGCCGCCCGGATCCTGGTCCGCACGCCCCCCGTTGATACCTGGGAGGGACATCGGCCCCGGCGACGGCGCCATGGCGGGGGCAGGAGCTAGCGGCCCGGACCATCATCCCGGGCGCTTCAGGGGATCGCGGGGAGGGGAATCCGCATGGCCATGAACTGCCACGGCGCGCTACAGCACCTGCGCCAGGACGCCGAGCTGTCCGTCGCTCTGGCGGGCAACCCCAACGTCGGCAAGTCGAGCATCTTCAACCACCTCACCGGGATGGGGGTCGAGACCGCCAACTATCCGGGCAAGACGGTGGAAGTGCAGCTCGCCCAGACGCGGTTCGGGGAGCGGCTGATCGGCGTGATCGACCTGCCGGGCACCTACGCCCTGGGCGGAATCTCCGAGGACCAGTGGGTGGCCCGCCAGGCCCTCCTGGACGGGAAGCCGGACGCGGTCATCCTGGTCCTAGACGCCACCAACCTGGCCCGCAACCTCTACTAAGGTGAAGTCAAATTCCCATCGAGCCACGATATCTACACCGGGACTCATCAGTATTCTATCGGCAAACTGGGAAGCTGGAGCCCCCACCATGACTACCTGAGTATCAGGGAAGTTCTCTTTGATGGTCTCTGAAACGGCAATATCGTTATTGAGGCTGGGGAAGCTGCTGTCCACCACTGTCAAGCGGGGCCGGAATTCTCCTATATCCCGTATTACCCGCTCCGTATCCCACCCGCTGGCGGCCGTATCTACCAGCCGTGCCGTGCAGCCGGCTTGCTCCAGGACGCCGGTCGCATAAGCGAGCCAGATAGGGTAGTACAGCGTTCCGGCTCTCCCCGTATCCTGCCATCTCATATCCCTGGTGAAGCGGGGCATATAGGGTGGATTAAGCAGATAGACGTTCACTCTTTCCGTCCTTGAGTAGTACCTCTAATTCACCGGCTCCGTAATTCCTGTAAAAATTCAGGGTTAATCTGACAACGGGTAATAGCAACCGGAGCTTCTTTTCTTTAAGACTTATCCAGACTGCATTTGTTAAAGCCATAATTACAGGAACGAAGAACAAAGGTGAATACAGCATCAGATATAAGGCTAACGGGCCGTAGTGATAAAGTCGAGATACACTCTTATGCTCAGTATTTATCCGTATCCTTTTATTACCGAAGTCGCGCATCTGCCTGGCAAAATTTTCGGGGCTGGATTTGTGCCGGTGATACACCAGAGGTTCCGGCAGATAATATAGTTTATATCCTGCCTCGATTATCTTAGCGTCAAGCTGCAAATCCTCCGGGTAGCCGTAT
>JBDRFW010000249.1:0-2777 GCA_043818415.1 Chloroflexota bacterium
GGAGCTGGCCCGGAACAAGCATATCACCACCGTCCCCGGCCAGTACGAGGTCGACCGCCTCAAGGACCGGCGGCCGGAGCTCTATAACGTCATAACGCGACCTCTTGAAGATGCCTGAACCCCCGGCGGGCGGTCAACGGATTTGAAATACCATCCTGTCTGTGTTAAAATCACGCTGCATATACCCGTGTCATCGTAGTCCGATAGTAGATAACACGTCATTGCCGCTTCATTTTAGTTGACGCAATTTCCACCCGGGAGGAGAAACAATGGTTATTTCGGTTAAAAAAACGGCCAAAGAGAAGAAGACCTTCGCCGGCGAGCTCCGGGAAGCCATCGGGGCGGACAAGGTCAAGACCGATGACATCGTCCTGGTGACCTATGCGTCGGACGTGAGCCCGGTGCCGGCGCGGAAGCCCGGCTACGTGGTGCTGCCGGAGAACAAGGCGGACGTCGTGGCCACGCTGAAGCTGGCCAACAAGTACGATATCCCGGTGACCGTCATGGCCGGCGGCGTCAGCGTGGCCGGCTACAGCATACCATCGGAGGGCGGTATCGTCATGGACCTGCACCGCATGGACAAAATCATTGAGATTAACACCGACTCCGGCTATGCCGTCGTCGAACCGGGCGTCAGCTTCGATAAGCTGACCGCGGCCCTGCGGGAAAAGGGGTTCCGCACCCTCATTCCCACCGCCCCCGGCTCGTCATCGCCGCTGGGCAACTTCCTGGGGCGGCCTTCCAACAGCCTGTGTAACCGCCACCTGGACGCTATCGTCGACCTTGAGGTAGTCCTCCCCGACGGCACCGAGTTCTGCACCGGTTCTTCCCACTTCCCCCATGCCGGCAGCAGCCTGCGCTACGGCCCCTACGCCGACCTCGCCGGGCTCTATACCTGCGGCTACGGCACCATGGGTATCATCACCAGGGCAGCGGTCCGCATTTACCCCATCAACGAGGCTAACCGCGTCAACGTCGCCGCCTTCGATACCTTCTCCGACGCCGTAGACTTCATCAAGGACATCATTAACAATAATATCCCCGAGCACTGCATCATCTGGAACTGGCAGCTCTTCGAGACCTTCGCCGTGGACACCTCCAGGCCCGGCGCCGTTATCCCCGATATGCTCAAGGCCGACCCCCGGAAAGCCCCGGAGGGCATTCCCTACTGCATCGTGACCACCTTCCTGTCCGGCTACGAGGAGATGATGGTGGCCTCCGAGAAGGTCTGCGCCAGGGTGGCCAAGAAGTACCACGGCAAGACCCTCTCCGAGAAAGAAATCCAGGAGCTGATTCCCATCCCCATGGCCGGCTGGCACGAGCTCTACGCCAACTATCATCAGATTGAGCCCACCTTCTTCGGGCTGGGCAAGTACATGGTCTGGATTATGTTCGCCGAGCCCAAGGACGTCAAGGAGATGGAAAAGTACGCCGTGGCCGAGCTGGCGGAACTGGGCGTCGCGCCGGTCTGCTACTACTCCCAGCCCTTCGACTTCGGGCGGTCGATATTCTTCCGCATCTTCGCCTTCCCGGACCCGCGCGACCAGCCGCTCATCGATAAAGTGGGCGCCAAGTTCAATGAGATGTTCGAGGTAGCCATGGAGCGCTACGGCGCCATCCCCATGCGGCACAAGAAGCAGTTCTCCTGCATCGACCAGACGGGGGGCTTCTACGACGTGCTCAAGAGGATTAAGAAGGCCCTCGACCCCAATAACATCCTCAACCGGGACATGGGGATATTTCCGGAGGACGAGTAATGAAAACGACCACCACGCTGGAAGATATCAAGGGGGCGGCTTCCCTCTGCATCAAGTGCGGCAACTGCACCTACGCCGCCTGGCCGCTGAACTACCCACTCTGCCCGATTTACTCCCGCGACCGCTGCTATACGCACAGCGCCGGCGGCCTGCTCTACCTGGTGCTGGCGCTGCTCAATAAGAAAATCGACTACACCCAGCAGGTGGCCGACCTTGCCTTTGCCTGCACCGGCTGCCTGGGCTGTGACAGCCAGTGCGGTATCATCCGCTCCCAGACTCCCAACGTCGACCCCTGGGACATCATCCGCCTGCTGCGGGCCGAGTCCGTCAAGCACGGCTTCATCCCGGACGGCCGGGCCAGGCAGATTTACGCCGAGCTCCAGAAAAAGGGCGACCTCGGTCAGGCCAGCCCGCTTAAACTCTCCGCGAAGGTGAGCGACCCCAAAGCGGGGACGGTCGTCTTTGCCGAGTGCTCCCACACCGCCGCCCACAAGGAAATCTCCGGGGCGGTGGCCGCGCTCCTGGAGAAAATCGGCCGCCCGGTGGCGCAGTTCGCCGAGAAGGGCTGCTGCGGCTCCACGCTCTACGACCTCGGTTTCTGGGACCAGGTGGAGCCGCTCATCGAGGCCAACTGGGCGAAGATGAAGTCCATGAAGGACCGCACCTTCGTCTTCGTCAATCCCCACTGCCAGGAGTTCGTGACCAAGCGCTACCCGGAGACGGTGGAGGCCAGCGCCGACCTCGAAAAGAAGCACTTTACCGAGCTCCTGGCCGACGCCTTCAAGGACGGCAAGCTCAAGAGCCAGAAGGCGGGCAAGATAACCGTCAGCTACCACGACCCCTGCTACCTGGGCCGGGGGCTGGGGATATACGATGCCCCCCGCCGGGTCCTTGCCTCGCTGGACGGCGTGAAGCTCGTGGAGATGGAGCGGAACCGGGAGAGCTCCTTCTGCTGCGGCTCGCGGGCTTCCGGCAGCTACTTCCCCGGCATGGCCGAGTGGACGGCCCGGGAACGCATAA
>JBDRFW010000250.1:0-6046 GCA_043818415.1 Chloroflexota bacterium
CCGCGGACGGCCTGGCCAAATACGTCAATTCCGTCCCTTTTCAAAAACCCGCCATTACCGTCATCGGCAATGTCAGCGCCGGGCCGCTGCCCACCCCGGAGGCGGTGAAAACCGAGCTCCTTAAACAGCTGCTCAGCCCCGTGCAGTGGCAGCGCAGCATCGAGTACATGGTAAAGCAGGGCGTGACCACCTTCATCGAGATAGGGCCGGGCAAGGTGCTGACGGGGCTCATCCGGCGAATAAATAAAGAGGTTGCCACCGTTAACCTCGGCGATTTAGGGGCGATAAAGAGTTTAGGCGGATAAATCATCAAGAGGGGGAAAGTGTATGGACCTCTCCAATAGAGTAGCCATCGTCACCGGCAGCGCCCGCGGTATCG
Source organism: Chloroflexota bacterium (assembly GCA_043818415.1). Taxonomy (GTDB): domain Bacteria; phylum Chloroflexota; class Dehalococcoidia; order Dehalococcoidales; family RBG-16-60-22; genus RBG-16-60-22. Next base: position 380 of record JBDRFW010000250.1, read on the forward strand.
GGCGGGAAATCGCCCTGAAACTGGCGGAGGTCGGCGCCAACATCGTCGTCAACGATATCGAGGCCGCCGCCGAAGCCCTGGAAGCCACGGCCAACGAAATAAAAGCCCTCGGCCGCCAGGCCCTGGCCGTCACCGCCGACGTCAGCAATGCCGCCGACGTGGCCCGCCTCGTCGAGACCGCCCACAGCACCTGCGGCCGCATCGATATCCTGGTGAACAACGCCGGGGTCACCCGCGACCAGCTCATCATGCGCATGTCCGACGACGAGTGGGACACCGTGCTGAACATCGACCTCAAGAGCGCTTTCCTCTGCACCCGCGCCGTGCTGCGGCACATGCTCCGGGCGCGCTGGGGGAGAATTATCAACATCGCCAGCGTGGTGGGCATCATCGGTAACGCCGGCCAGGCCAACTATGCCTCGGCCAAGGCCGGCGTCATCGGGCTGACCAAGTCCATCGCCAAGGAGGTCGGCTCCCGCGGCATCACCGCCAACGCCATCGCCCCCGGCTTCATCGAGACGCGGATGACGGAGCAGCTCGACGAGAAACAGCGGGAGGAACTTTTGAAGCATATACCCCTGGCGAGCCTCGGCACCCCGCGGGACGTCGCCGAGGCGGTGGCTTTCCTGGCCTCCGAGGAAGCTCGCTACATCACGGGGCACGTCCTGAACGTGGACGGCGGCATGGTCAACGGCTAGCCGGGCCTAGACCGTTTCCTGCTTTCTTTCCGGTATCTCAATCCTGGGGCCGGCGCGCCGCATCCGCCACTCCTTAAGGTACTGGAGCGCTTCCTCTTCCGTAACATCATACCAGTATCGGTAGTAGTCAGCTACGGCAAATACCCGTCCGGTGCCAATAGCGCAGGTCACGACGCGGTCGGCCACCTCCTTGAGCTCCTTGACCACGTGCTCCGGGCCTACCGGCGCCGCGGCGATTATTTTCTCCGGCTTGCGGTGGCGTACCGACGCGATGGCCGCCCGCATGGTATAGCCGGAAGCCAGCCCGTCGTCGACGATGATTACCGTCCGCCCGGCGACGGTCAGCGGCGGCCGGTCGCCGTGGTAAAGCAGGCTCCGACTGCGGATGTTCGACCTCACCTGGCTTACCTGGTAATTTATCTGCTGGTCGGTCAGGCCGGCCTGCTTGACAACCGCCTCGTTAAGAATCAAAGTGCCGTCGTCGGTGATGGAGCCGAAGCCGCCCTCCGGGTTGAGGGGCAGCGGTATCTTCCGGGAAATAACGAGGTCGAGGTCGGCATTGAGCGCCAGGGCCACGCCGAGCGCCACGGCCACGCCGCCGTTGGGGATGCCCAGCACCACCGCCGACTTCCCGGCGTATTCCACCAGCCTTTCGGCGAGCTGTCGTCCCGCGTCGAAGCGGTTCTCGAAGATGGGCTCCACGGCAGAGTAGCGCATGTGACTCTCCTTTCCTGCGGTTGAGTTATTCTACCAGCTTGAACTCGTTGACGTCCACCAGCCCGAGGTCGGTCAGCCGCAGCTCCGGGATGACCGGCAGCGCCAGGAAGGACAGGGCGGCGAAGGGCGCCGGCAGGGTCGAACCCATTTCCCGGGCCGCCTTTTCCAGCCTCTCCAGACCGGCCACCACCTTCTCCAGCGGCTCAGCGGAAAGCAGGCCGGCGATGGGCGTCGCCAGGCTGCCGCGCACCTTGCCGTCCGCCGCCACCACCAGGCCTCCCTGCATTCTCTCCACCTCTTTGACGGCGGTGAACATGTCGTTATCACTCGTTCCCACCACCACGATGTTATGGGAATCGTGGGCGGTGGAGGAGGCGAGCGCGCCTTTCTTCAGCCCGAAGCCGGTCACCAGCCCCAGCCCGATGTTGCCCGTGACTCTGTGCCTCTCCACCACCGCCAGCTTGAGGATGTCCCGGGCGGTATCCGGGATGACGAATCCGTCTTTGATACTGACCTTCATCTGCTTCCGGCGGGTGATAATCTGCCCGGGCACCACCTCGATGACCGGCCGGGTCTCCCCGGCAGCCCTGAGCCGGAGCGCCCCGACCGTAAAGGGCTTGACATTGACGGTGCGGGTAAGGCGGTCGCCCGCCGGCCGGTAAGCCGGGAACAGCGGTCGGCCCTCCCGGGCCACCAGCCGGCCCCGGTAAAAGACCATGTCAATTTTAAAATCGTTTAAATCCTCAAAGACGATAAAATTGGCGAAGTAGCCGGGGGCCACCGCCCCCAGACCGTCCAGCTTGAAATATTCGGCGGTGTTGATGGTGGCCATCTGGATGGCCCTGACGGGGTCGAGTCCCTGCTTTATCGCCTGGCGCACCACGGCGTCGATATCGCCGTCGCGGAGGAGGTCGGACGCGGAGCGGTCATCCACCACGAAGAGGCACCGCCGCCAGGTCTTCTCGGTGACCAGGGGCAGCAGGGCGTCCAGGTTCTTCTCCGAGGAGCCCTCCCGTATCATGAGGTGCATCCCCCGCCGCAGCTTTTCCGCCGCCTCCGCCAGGGCCACCGACTCGTGGTCGGAGCCGATGCCGGCGGCGATATAGGCATTCAGGTCCCGGCCGCCGAGGCCGGGGGCATGGCCGTCGATAGCTTTGCCGCGGGCGGATGCTATTTTGCTTAGCAGGTCGGCATCCCCGGAGATGACGCCGGGGTAGTTCATCACCTCCCCCAGCCCGATGCAGTCGCGCCAGCGCAGCATCCGCCGGATATCCTCCGGGCCGAGTCTGGCCCCGGATGTCTCCAGGTGGGTCGCCGGGACGCAGGAGGGGGCCATGAGGAACAGGTCCAGGGGCAGGCGCCGGGCGCAGTCCAGCATGTAGCGGATACCTTCCAGGCCGCTGACGTTGGCAATCTCGTGGAGGTCGGTGACGATGCCGGACGTGCCGTGGGGCACCACCGCCCGGGCGTACTGGCCGACGTCCAGCGTCGAGCTTTCCAGGTGGGTGTGCCCGTTGATGAGGCCAGGGGACAGGTATCTACCTTTAAGGTCGATGACCTTTTTCGCGTCCTGATAGTCCCCTAACCCGGCCACCCTTCCCCCGCTCACGGCCACGCTGGCCGGCTCGATTTCACCGTTGAGGGTGTTGACGACGCGGGCATTGGCCAGGACGAGGTCGGCCGGGACCGACCCCCTGGCGGCGGCGATGAGTCGATTCAACCCGCTCAAATCAGTCCTCCAGAACGTGGAAATCGGGGAGGTTGCGGTACTTTTCGTCACAGTCCAGGCCGTAGCCCACCAGGAACTTGTCCGGCACGGAGAGGCCCAGGTAATCGATTTTAACCGGCACCTGCCGCCGGGAAGGCTTGTCCGTCAGGGCACAGAGGCGTACCGAGGCCGGTTTTTTCTTCCTCAGATAGTCCAGGAGAAAGGCTACCGTGATGCCGGTATCGATGATGTCCTCGACCACCAGCACGTGCCGGCCTTTGACGGAGGTGCGCAGGCCCTGCACCACCCTTACATGGCCCGAGCTCCGGCGGCCGCTCCCGTAGCTGGACAGCCGGATGAACTCCACCTCCAGGGGGAAATCGAGCTGCCGGACGAGGTCGGCCAGGAACACGAAGGAACCCTTGAGTATCCCCAGCAGGAGGGGCTCCTTATCGCGGTAGTCCCCGGCGATTTCCCCGGCGAGCCGCTTGACGGCGGATGCTATCTCCGCGCGGGGGACGAGGCGGTGCAACCTGGAGGGAGAATCCATAGCTAAATGAAATTATAGTCCTCCGCGCCGGCCATGTCCAACGGAAGACCGCCCACGCCTCAACTATTTGTTATTGGGCTTATTCTCGATATACTTTTCCACGGCGCGCGAACCGAAATAGAAAATGATGATTATCCCTTCAATCCAGGTGAAGTGCCCGACAATCGTCTTGGCCAGCTCGGTGTCAGCGCCGGCGGCGTCCGTGAAGACCACCAGCCCGAGGAACACCAGGTAGACCAGCGTGAAGGCGGCGGCGATGGCCTTCCTCATCTCGGTCGTGGCCAGGGCGGGGTCGTGCGACAGGTAATTGCACAGCATGAGGACGCCGACAAAGGTGATAACGCCGACGCAGCCCACGGATAATGCCACCGAGACGATGTCCGCCACCCCCAGGGCGATAACCCCAACATCGAGGATGACGATGAGTGCCGCCATCCAGAAGGCCCCTTTACCACGCTTTTTCCAGGTTATTTCCTTCTGTTTATACTCTTCTTCTTTTTCTTTATCGTCGTTATCCGGCATATCCGTCCTCCTTTGCCGACCCTTTTCCGGCCTGAAATATCACCCTGCCTAGGCGGCAGTCCGCTATGTGTCCCCTCTTTATACGCCGAATCCCGTAAATTGTCAATAATAACACCGAGGCCGGATTCCCTTTTTCAGGATATCCGGCCTCAGTATGAGTCCCTTATTTCCATTTGCTTTACTTCTTCCGGTACCTCCCTTCCGTGGATTTCTCCGGAGATTTATCAGGCGGCTGCCTTGGCCGTGGCCTTCTTCTCGCGGGCGGCTTTGCGGACTGCCTGGATGATGCCGCCGAGGTTCAGGTACCAGACGAAGGCTGCCGGGAAGAGGATGACCGGGACCGCCACCACCAGCGCTACGATTAATTCGGTCTGCATTTTGTTCACCTCCTTTTTTATTTCCACTTACAGCTTAACACCCGGCTCCCGGACCCGGCTTCCGCCGCGATACCTATTGGCCGCAGATAATATGCCTAAACCGGACCGCCCGGCCATGGCTTTAATGCGTAGGGAAAAAGAACCCGGGATAGGTATAAATGCGTAAGCGGAGATAACCGGAGGTGCTTCGAATGGCTTGGAGCCGACCCGGTCGGGGGAGACCGGACGGCTAGTGGCGTTTTTCCTGCAGCTTCTTGAGGATTTCCTGCTCTTCCTGCCAGCGTTTAAAGTCCTCTTCGCTGAGGGGTTCGCAGGACCGCAGCTTTTTGTTGGCGATTAGTATGGTAAAGAGGCTGCGGCACTTCCAGCAGCGCCAGGGTCCCTGGAATAAGTCCTGCACCAGGGACATCTTGCCGATGGTCCCGCAGCCGGGGCAAGTAATCTCTATCATCGCTATAACCTGTTACCCTCCACCGTTTCCGGTCAGGTCTGCTCCATTTCCTCGAAAGCCAGATTGAGCTTGACCCTCTCTTTGGTCGTCTCGGCGACGTGCTCGGGTTTGAAATAGACGGCACTGACATCGTCGTCAAGTCGTACCATGACTTTGCGTATTTCGCCCGACCAGGCGTCGTTGACGATATGGTCAACCGTGCCGAGGTGCTTATCGTTTTTATCTACCACCGTCATACCGTAGTCTATTTCCATCTCAGCCGCCTGTTTCAAGGAGATTTTGGAAAGGATAAAAGAAAAAGCTGGTTATAATCCAGCTCGCATCCCTAACAATCTATCAGAGAATATGGTACTTGTCAAGCCCGGAAGAAGCCCCGGAGATAAAGAAATTACCCGTTTTTAAGCTTCTCAACGAGGCGCGGGACCACCTTAAAAAGGTCGCCGACGATGCCGTAGGTAGCCACCTGGAAGATGGGGGCATTGGGGTCGTCGTTGATGGCGACGATGATGTCCGAGGTCTGCATGCCGGCCAGGTGCTGGATGGCCCCGGAGATGCCGCAGGCGATGTAGAGTTTGGGGCAAACGGTCTTGCCGGTCTGCCCCACCTGGTGGGAGTAGGGAATCCACCCCTCGTCCACGGCGGCC
>JBDRFW010000251.1:0-3314 GCA_043818415.1 Chloroflexota bacterium
TCCTGATTGTCTCGCTGGCCCTCTATCTCTACCTGACCATCAGCGAGTACCTGACGGTGGGCTACAAACTGGAAGTTGATGAGAAACACCTGCTGGAAATCCTGATGTTCGGGAAAAACGCCCTCTGGTTCTGGTCTTTCGTGGTGGGAGGCATGGTGATACCGGCGTTCCTCATGGTCTTCCGCAAGCTGCCTACCATTTCCCGACTGGTAACAGCATCGGTGCTGGTCAACATCGGGATGTGGATCAAGCGGTTCGTTATCGTTATCCCTACCCTGGAGGTGCCCCTGATGCCCTTCGAGTTCGGGTCCTATCACCCGACCTGGGTGGAATGGTCGATTACCGCCGGGGCCTTCGCCGCCTTCATCCTTATTTTTGCGATTCTGGCCAAGGTCATACCGCTTATTTCAATCTGGGAGGTGGTCGAGGAGACTCAAGCGGCGGAGCCTTCACCTGAGTCCCGGAGGGTGGTGAGAAGAGCCCTATGAGAGCCAGATTATTATTCCCGGCGGTGATGGTGGCCATTTTCCTGGTGACGGTGCTGGCCGTGGTGGTCTATGCCCAGGACGGCGAAACCCCGCCCCCCTATGCCGGCCAGAAGAACCCGTTTCCCTGGGATGACGCCTCGGCGCAGGGGGCCGGTAAGGATATCTTCCGGCGCTCCTGCCAGGGCTGCCACGGCCCCGCCGGTGCCGGCATCGCGGCGGCGGACTTCAGCACCGGCGATTTTTCTCAAAAGCTGGAGACGCAGCCGGACTTCTATTACTGGAAGTTAAGCGAAGGCGAGCTCCGCAAGGGTATGCCCCCCTTTAAGTCCTCCCTCTCCGATGACGAGCGCTGGCAGGTACTGACCTACCTCCGGGTAATCGGGGAGACCGCCCCCCCGGAGCCGGGAGCCACCCCGGCCGCCGAACCCGTCCCGGCTGGAGACTTTACGCTGTACCTGCTGGCCCCGGAAAAGGCCGAGTCGGGGCAGGTGCTCACCTTGAGCGCCGCCCTGCGGGACGCGCAGAACGAGCCCGTCACGGGGAAGCTGGTGAAATTTTACGTCGAAGCCGACTTTTTCACCACCGGACTGATGGAAATCGGGGATGCCGTGACCGATGATGACGGCATCGCGGTCATGGAATACGTCCCCCGGCAGAGCGGCGAGGTGGAAATACGGGCATCATACGCCTCGGCGGAGGCCGCGGTTACCATTAACTTTCCGGAAGAAGAAAAGGTTTTTTACCATACCGAGGCAGGTATCAAGTTCCCCGCATTGGGCGAGGGACGATTTATCGGCCCGGAGGAGCTCCAACTCGGCGAGCAGGGCCACGCCCCGGCCACCGTTTTCCGACTCCCCAGTGGGACGCTTTTCTGGCTGGCGCCGATTCTCTGGCTGGCGATGACCATCTGGATAGTCTATTTTTACGTGCTCTACCAGGTCTTCCGCATCCCCGTTCTTGACGACACGACGGAAACAGACACCCGGCGAATACCCATAATCGGCATGGTGTTCGTGGCCCTGGTGGGTATCGTCCTGGTACTGATGCTGGTCACCAGCCCCATTTCCCACCCGTAGCTATCGTTCTGTCAAATGGTCGGGGCGCCCGGATTCGAACCGGGGACCTTCTGAACCCCATTCAGACGCGCTACCAAGCTGCGCTACGCCCCGCTTAGACCGCCGAGGGAAAAATGCAAATTCAGAGATATTTTCGCACAAAGTCGGCGCCGGCGTCAAACCGGAGCGGGTAATTTCCCCTTGCCAATAAAACTGATAACGGTATAGAAAATCTTTTCTTGACACGACTGTGGTGGTGGTGTAGATTTTCTTTGGCTGGCCATTCCCGGCCGGCCTTTCATCACCGGTGGCAGGAATGAAAGAGGGGGTAAAACGATGGCTCAGCTCACCAGGACGCGGGAAGAGATTATCAACCGGGCAGCGGGGCTGGCGGTGGAATACGAGCAAAAATACAGCGGCTGCTGCCAGTGCACTTTCCTGGCCATCGTCGATGCGCTGCGGTGGGGAGGGGTGGAAATCGTTACGGAGGACATCGCGGACCGCCTTTTCCCCGGCCTGTGCCTGCTCTCAGCCGGGGTAGGCATCACCGGCGACGGCTCCTGCGGCGCCGTCACCGGCAGCATCCTGGCCATCGGCATGGCGCTGGGGGCGGCGCAGGGGATGGGGGGCAGGGACATGAGCACGGTGGGCCGCGGCTGCGAAGTCGTCCAGCGGGTAATTCTGGAAAAATATGACGAGAAATACCGCTCGCAGCTCTGCAAGGATATCCAGCGGAAACGCTACGGAAAGTCGTGGGACTTCAAGATACCGGAGATGGGCGCCGAGTTCCTGGAGGTATCCGGCGGGTGCACCATCAAAGAGACCGCCGTGTGGGCCACGGAATGCATCCTCGACGAGGTCCAGGGAAACCCGGCATAGGATTTATAACCGCAATACCGAAGGAGGAAGTCATGTCACCAGTTTTAAAGGATAAGGTAGCCATCATCACCGGGGCCGGACGCGGCCTGGGCAAGGCCTTCGCCCTGAAATACGCCGAAGAGGGAGCCGGACTGCTGCTGCCGGATATCAGCCTGGAGCGGGCCGAGGGCACGGTCAAGGAGATTAAGGCTAAGGGCGGCCGGGCGGCCGCCATGATGACCGATATCTCCTCGGAGGAAGCGACCCGGGAGATGGCGGACCGGGTGATGGAGCTTTATGGTAGGGTGGATATCCTGGTGAACAATGCCGCCATCTGGTACGGACTCAATATCACGCCCTGGGACGCCTGGACGGTGGAGGACTGGGAGCGCATTTTCAAGGTGAACGTCATCGGCACCTGGCTGTGCTGCAAGGCGGTTGCCCCGCTGATGGCCAAGGGGGGCGGAGGCAAGATTATCAACATCGCCTCCAACGTGGCCCAGGTCCCAGCGGCGCAGGTCTTCCTGCCCTATGCCTGCAGCAAGGGGGCGGTCTATACCTTTACCCACGCCATGGCCCGCGCCCTGGGGCCATCGAAGATAAACGTCAACGCCATCGCCCCCGGCTACACGGCCTCCGAGGCCAGCCTGACCCAGCGTGACAGCGAGGGGACCTTCAAGCTGGCGACCTCCGAGCAGACGTTTCAGCGCCGCGAGCAGCCGGAGGACCTGCTGGGGGCGGCCGTCTTTTTAGCCTCGGCGGCCTCCGACTTCATGACGGGGCAGGTGCTCTACGTCGACGGCGGCACCGTGATGCTTTAGCGGCAAAGACCATCGGGAGGCCGCCCGCTGCGACCTCCCGATTAACGGTTGACTGTTTTTCTCAGACTGCCGGATGCGCTTTTATTTATATA
>JBDRFW010000252.1:0-4105 GCA_043818415.1 Chloroflexota bacterium
TAGAGACTACAACCGTGACCTCAGGGAGCTTGCCAATGCTGTCTGATTATGCCGAAGTGTTCGGTTTTAAGAGTGTCCCATTTCGCTGATTGACAACTCCCGAAATATTAAAGTGTACTAAAATATTCGACTTAGTCAACATTTACATTATGAACGACGATTACAACTCCAGTCTGCTATTTAACTTCGACCCGCCTTAAGGCAAACGCCTGCCGTTAAGCTCGACATCGTCACGTCAGGTTACCCTCGCCTTATCCCATCATTCAAGCTCATATTCTCAAACGTACACAAGCGGTATATGTAAATCCTGCACCTGTACCGGCGCCGGCTGTGGCGCTTGACGGGACACCAGGATACATAGTCCGTTCGTCGCTGTCCTGTAACCGATCAGCCTCAAGAGCCCGTTACTCATCGCTAGGCCGGAGAACGCCGGCAAACTCATCGTCATTGTTCTGCCGGACACCGGAGAGCTCTACCCGAGCACCTGGCTTTTTCAGGATAACCCGCCGAAAGCTTAGCTGGGAGCGCTCCCGTATTTTAATCCGGGACTAAGCAATCCTTAATGTAGGTCTAAGCCGCGCACCTTAAAATAAGGAGAAACATTTCATTTTCCTCTTTCATGTTATATACTGTCTACTGTCTTCTCGCGGGGGCTGGAAATGAAAGCCAAAACTTCCGTCACGCTACTGACCATCGCGGCGGTGGCCTTGACCGTGTTACTGGCCTCTTGCTCCCTGCCTTACCGGTGGGTGAGCGGCCCGGCGCCCGGCTCGTACGATTCCAACGGAGAGCGCATTTACTTCACGGCGAAGAGCAACTCCGGCGAGGCCATCACATATTCCGGCGGCGTACCCATGATGATGCGCCAGCGTCTCGCCTGCGTTAGCTGCCACGGGCCGGAGGGCAGGGGCGGCCGGGTTAACATGATGATGTGGAGCTTCGAGACGCCCGATATCACCTGGGACGCCCTGACCGGGGCTGAGCACGAGGAGCCGGGTGGGGAAGCACACGAGGAGCACCCGCCCTATACCGAGGATACGTTGAAGAGGGCCATCACCCGCGGCCTCGACCCGGCCAGAGAGCCCCTTGACGATAACATGCCTCGCTGGCGGATGTCGGAAGAAGATTTAAATGACCTGGTAGAGTTTATCAAGACACTGGACTAGGTTTTACTAGCCAGAGAGGAGGTCCGTCATGCCATTAGCAGGAATAGTAGTTACACTGGGTGGGGCGGCTGCCATTGCTTTCTTAGCCTGGTTTTTCTTCGGGCCCCGGCAGGCCCGGGAAGCCCAGGTGAAGGGAAAAGTGCAGGAAATAGAGGTCAAGGTCAAGGGTGGTTATTCGCCCGATATCATCCGGGTGAAAAAGGGTATTCCCCTGCGCCTGATATTTGACAGGCAAGAAGCGGGTGACTGCACCTCGCGGGTGGTCTTCCCGGACTTTCACGCCAGCAAGACACTGGCGGCTTTCGCCCGGACGACGCTTGAGTTCACGCCGGACAAGGCCGGGGAGTTTGGATTTGCCTGCGGCATGAACATGATTCACGGCACCCTGATTGTTGAAGAGGGCAACGGAGCCAAAGGACCGGCGGCCACGGTACCGGCGGAGGGTAAAGAAACACCGGCAGCGGTGCCAGCGGCCGAAAAAGCAGCTAAACCCCATGAGCACGTTCACGAGCACGCCCAGGCGGTGGGCGTCGGGCCGACCATGCCGGTAGGCAAGACGGAGAAGGTCGAGTTCGCCATCAAGGGTGGCGGGGTGACCTGCCCCACCTGCGCCGTCAATATCGAGAAGGCTTTACACCGGCTCCACGGGATTGACGACGTCAAGGTCAACTTCGGCGCCGAGCGCGTCACCGCCCGGTATGACGCGGCACAGGTAACGCCGGAGAAGATGCAGGAAGTCATCGCGGACACCGGCTACAACGTCAGCGTCCGCTCCCGGCCCGGCAGCCAGGAGACGGAGGACCGTGAAGCCGCCGACCGCGCCGCCGAGCGTAAAGACCTGACCCGGCGGGTCGTCATCGGGGCGGTGTTGAGCATCCCGGTCGTCTTTGCCGTGATGAGCCACGAGCTCTTCGGCGCCGCGTGGGTACCTTCCATCCTCCTCAACCGCTGGCTCCAGCTGGTCCTCATCACGCCGGTAATGTTCTATTCCGGCTGGCCCATCCACCGTACCGGCTGGTTGACGCTGCTCCACCGCACCGCCGATATGAACACGCTCATCACTATCGGCACGATTGCCGCTTTCGGTTACAGCCTGGTGGTCACCATTGCTCCGCAGGTGCTCCCGGAAAATCTCCGCCAGGTCTACTTCGAGGCAGTGGGCGTTATCATCACGCTTATTCTGGTGGGACGTCTCCTCGAGGCCATCGCCAAGGGCGGCACCGGCGAGGCCATCCGCAAGCTCATCGGCCTCCAGGCCAGGACGGCACGGGTCGTACGCGACGGCAAGGAAACGGATATCCCCATCGAGCAGGTACAGCTCGGCGATATCGTAATAGTTCGTCCCGGGGAGAAGGTGCCCGTCGACGGCGAGATTATCGAAGGGCGCTCCACGCTGGACGAGTCCATGGTTACCGGCGAGAGCATCCCGGTCACCAAGGATAAAGGGGATACCGTCATCGGCGCCACCATCAACCAGACGGGCGCTTTCCGCTTCAAGGCTACCAAGGTGGGTAAAGACACCATGCTGGCCCAGATTATCCAGCTGGTCGAGCAGGCGCAGGGCTCCAAGGCGCCCATCCAGCGCCTGGCCGACCTTATCGCCAGCCGGTTCGTGGTGGCGGTCGTTTTCATCGCCATCGGCACCTTCGTAGTGTGGTTTAACTTCGGCCCGACCCCCGCCTTCATCTTCGCCCTGGTCAACGCCGTGGCGGTGCTCATCATCGCCTGTCCCTGCGCGCTGGGGCTGGCAACACCGCTTTCCATCATGGTGGGCACCGGAAAGGGTGCCCAGAACGGCATTCTCATCCGCTCGGCCGAAGCCCTGGAGATAGCACACAAGCTGAATGCACTGGTACTGGATAAGACCGGGACTATCACCAAAGGAGAGCCCGCATTAACCGATGTCATTCCGGCCGATAAGATGGACGCTGACGAGCTACTCCGGCTGGTGGCCTCAGCCGAGCGCTCTTCGGAGCATCCCCTGGGGCAGGCCATCATCCGGGGCGCCGAGGAGAAGAAAATCAAGCTGGCCAAACCAACCGATTTCCAGTCGGTCACCGGCAAGGGGATTAAGGTCAAGGTGGACGGGCATCAGGTGCTGGTGGGCAACCGCCGCCTGCTGGATGACGCCGGCATCAAGACCGCCGCTTTAGAGAAAGAGGCGGAGCGCCTGGCGGCCGACGGCAAGACGCCGATGTTCGTGGCCGTGGACAAGAAGCCCGCCGGCGTCATCGCCGTGGCGGACACGGTCAAGGAAGGTTCCCTAGCCGCCATCGCCACCCTGCGGAAGCTCGGCATCGAGGTGGTCATGATTACCGGAGACAACCGCCGCACCGCCGAGGCTATCGCCCGGCAGGTGGGTATCGAGCGGGTGCTGGCTGAGGTTTTGCCTGAAGACAAGGCCCTGGAGGTAAGCCGCCTCCAGGGGGAGAACAAGATAGTGGGTATGGTGGGTGACGGCATCAACGATGCCCCGGCGCTGGCCCAGGCCGACGTGGGTATCGCCATCGGCACCGGCACCGATGTGGCCATCGAGTCGTCAGATATTACCCTCATCTCCGGCGAGCTCAAAGGGGTGATAACGGCCATCACCCTGAGCCGCGCCACCATGCGCAATATCCGCCAGAACCTGGTGTTTGCCTTTATCTATAACGCGGTGGGCATCCCCATCGCCGCCGGTGTCCTCTATCCCGCCTTCGGCCTGCTGCTCAGCCCGATGATTGCCGCCGCGGCCATGGCCCTGAGCTCCCTCTCCGTGGTCACCAACGCCAACCGGCTGCGCGGCTATAAAACGAGGAAGCTGGCGGCGCCGAAATCAATGCCGAAAGTGAAACCCAAAATCGAGGTAAGTGAAAGAAAAGTAGAGGAGGAAACTATGGCTAAGGTAAAAGACCCGGTCTGCGGCATGGAAATCGACCCCACGGGTGCCGCCGCCACCG
>JBDRFW010000253.1:0-13019 GCA_043818415.1 Chloroflexota bacterium
CGCCGATAATCGCCTCTTCCGGCTCTTCGACGGAGGTTATTCCCTCCACGTCCTCCGGGGGCGAGCCGGCCAGCTTCTCCCGCCATATTTTTTCGGGGAGGGAGGCCAGCCCGAAATCGTCGGCGACGAGCCGGTCCTTGAAGTCGCTGACGTCCACGCCGTCCTTCATCAGGTTGTAAATGATGCCGGACTTCTCGATATCACCGGCGAAGACCAGCCCGGCCACCTTGCCGCCCTTGATGAGGACTTTCTTATAAATGCCGTCGGTATTATTGATAATTGTCTCGTAGGTGTCATCGGGGGGCACCACCACGCCGGCGGAGACGATGTTCACCCCGAAGTATTTCATGGCGTTCATGGCCGTCCCGCCGGGGTATTTGGCCTTCGTGCCGGCCATGTTCAGCCCGGCCACCCGACCGCCCGTATAGGCGTTGGGCCAGATGGGCGTGAGCCGGCTGGCCCCGATGACGAAGTCATACGCCTCGGCGACGTCGCCGCAGGCGTAGATATCCGGCAGGGAGGTGGCCATGCGGCGGTCGACGACGATGCCGCGATTGACCTTGATGCCGCTCCCGGCGACGAGCTCCAGGCGCGGCCGCACCCCGATGGCGATGATAACCAGGTCGCAGGGCAGGGAGCGCCCGTCGTCCAGCGTGACGCCGCTGACCTCGCCGGGGAGGTGGCTGTTGATTTTCTCGGCGGTGTGCCCGGTGATGATGTGGACGCCGGTCCGCTGCAGGGCCTCCGCCTCCAGGTCCGATGTCTCTTCGTCGAGGATGGTGTTCAGGATGCGGTCCTTCATCTCTATAATGGTGACCTCCACCCCCCGCTGCACCAGGGCCTCGGTGACGCTGGTGCCGATAAGCCCACCGCCGATGACCACCGCCCGCACCTTTTTCCGGTGCTGGCTGAGAAACCGGTCGATGGCCCTGGCCTCGTCGAGCTTGTTGAAGGTGAAGACACCCTTGAGGTCGGAGCCCGGCGTGGGCGGGAAGATGGGCGTGCCGCCGGTAGCCAGTAGCAGCTTCTCCCAGGCCAGCGTCTGCCCGCTGGCCAGCTCCACGGTGTGCTCGGCCGGGTTGACCTTGATAACCCTATCGCCGAGGGCGGTCTTTATTTTATTCTTCTCGTAGAAATCGGGCTCGCGGTAGAGCATCTTCTCCACGGGGTAAGGGTGGGCCAGGTACTCGGAGATGAGCGGCCGCGAGTAGGCCGGGTACGGCTCGTCGGAGACGATGGTCATGGTGCCGGACCGGTCCACCTCGCGGATGGCCTCGGCGGCCCCGATACCCCCGGCCGAGTTCCCGATTATCAGATATTTCACTTTACTGGTCTCCGCCATGCTGACACCACCTGATTTATTACCCGTTTTCTTTATAATTCATCACGCCGTAACCGCTGGCGGCGCGGCGTGGCTAAAATTCTGCCGGACTCCGGCCGGCTCAATTCTTGACCGTAACCTCCACCACGTTCTGCCGGGCGATGGCTACCTCCCCGCCGTCTTCCCGGACGAAGACGTGCATCAGCCCCAGTATCTCGTATTGCCCGTTCTCCAGGCGGGTGGTATCCCACCTGACCGGGAAGTTCTGCTGCCGGTCGGTTGACTCGCCGATTTTAATCCAGGTATCCGTGTTCTTCTTGCGGAAGTACCACGGGTTGACAATCCTCAATATCGACCCGGTCAGGCCGAGCTCCTCCAGCTCCTTGTGCAGCAGGTCGTCCTCTAATTCCTCGCGGAGCTGCACGGCTCCGGAGTAAATCTTCATCACCTCCGAAGGTACCAGGTAGCGCGGTCCCCAGTTGTACGGCATATTACACCTCCTCAGTAAATTACTGATTCCGGGGAAGGGGAGAGTCTAGTTACTCCGGGCGGAGGCCCGGGTTTTGGCCGTCGGGCTCTCATCGGGCACCTCGGCATATACCAGTGCTTCGTTGGGGCAGTTGGCGACGCATACCGGTATCTCCTCGTCCTGGCAGAGGTCACACTTGACCATCCTCTTCTGGGCGGTATCCAGGCGGGGCACCCCGAAGGGGCAGACCAGCGCGCAGGTGCCGCAGGCGATGCACTTTTCCTCGTCGACGTTGACCAGCCGGGTGGCGGGGTCGCGTGACAGGGCGCCGGTCAGGCAGGCATGGATACAGGGGGCATCGGCGCAGTGCTGGCAGCGCACCGAGAGCGAGACGATGCCGTTTTCATCCACCCGCACCCGGGAGATGGGCGCCGGGAACTCTTTCTTGAACGCTTTGACCAGGTCCTTAGACCGGGAATGCTTCAGCCGGCAGTAGACCTCGCACAGTTTACAGCCCATGCAGGCCTGCTCGTTAACAAATACTTTTCTCATTATCCGGGTCCCTCGTTATACGGTATGCGGCAACCGTTTGCCGCTCTATTATGATAACATGCACCAATAGGTTTGTCAACTCTTTTTAATATTATTTCATCTCTTTTCGCCGGCCGGCCCGCCAACCTGCCCCGCCGCGCTACCCCCGAGCGTAATATTTAGGAAATGTTTAGACGCCCTTCCGCTACGTTTATGGTTTGTTTACCGGTCCGGAGTTATGATGTCTCATCAGGTGCAGCCATACCTTATGCGTTCGCGCCGGCTGCCGGAGATAGTCTGGAACGTAAATATTAAAAGCCAGGGGTAGGGATACATTATGAAAAGGGTATTGGTCAGAAGGGTAAGAAGTCCGCGGGCCAGGGTACAGACCGCCGCGCCCGCTGTCCAGCAGAACGGGGTGAGGGTGGTTGAATACGATATTCTTAAAAAGTTCAATCCCTCCATGCTGGAGCTGGGTAATATCAGCGCGCCCTGCCAGGAGAAAGAGGCTATTGCCGCCGTTTTCGACCTTACCGGCTTTACCACTTTCTGCAACCAGGTCGATTCCTACCTGGCGATTCCCCGGTTTCTCGGCGATTTTCTGGACTGGTTTTTCAGCGATATCCGGCGCCGCCTCACCGAGGCCAACTACGGTAACCGTATCTCCATCTGGGCGGAGCTGCCGATGCTGGTGAAATTCCTGGGGGACGGCCTCCTGCTTATCTGGAACGCCCGCCGCATGACGGAAGCCCAGATTTGCCGGATTGCTGCCACGCTCTACGATATCTGCGCCGCCTACCGGACGGAGTTTTATCCCAATATCAGCATGGCGGTGAACAAGCCGCCCAGCGTCCTCCGGTGCGGGGTGGCGCGGGGCAAGGTCTTCAGCGTGGGCAGCGGCCGGGACTACGTGGGGCACTGCATCAACAATGCCTCGCGGCTGTGCCAGCTGGGGCCGCTGACCTTCAGTTTTCCGCACCGCGGTTTCCAGGTACGGGAGAACATGCCGGTGGAATACTTCCGGCTCTTCGTACCCAAGTACCTTTCCGTCCGCGGTGTGGGGGAAAACGAGCTGGTCTGGGTGGTCAAGGACGAGTTCGACAGGCTGCCGGAAAAGAACAAGGCGATGTTCCGCAGCATGGAGCGGCAGGCGGCACCGATTGCCGGCCTGGTCTAGCGGCCGGTACCATCAGGAAGCGAGGATATGAACTATGGACCATAACCTGGAAGAAGCCGGGGTGGCCACCGTGTTATCCGGCCGCATCGAGCAGGACAACCGGAAAAGGCTGGACCTTCTCTACGAGGTAAGCAAGAGAATCGGGTCCGTACCCCGTATGGCCCAGATGCTGGAGCAGGTTATCCAGATGACCCAGCGGACGCTCAACGCCTCCGCCGCTTCCATTCTTCTCTTCCGGGATAATGACCAGGAGCTCTTCTTCGAGGTGGCCTCCGGCCCGGTGGGGAAGGCCCTGAAAACGGTGAAGCTGAGCACCAAGTACGGTATCGCCGGGCAGGTGGCCCGCACCGGCAAGCCGCTGATTGTCAATGATGTTGCCCGGAGCGAGAAGTTCCACAAGATGATTGACGAGACCACCGGCTTCAACACCAGGTCACTTATCTGCGCGCCCCTGGCGGTGCACCGTAAAGTCCTGGGCGTCATCGAGGTCCTCAACAAGCTGGACGGGACCGAGTTCGGCGAGCAGGACATGGAGACAGTCGTCTCCGTGGCCACCACCGCGGCCATGGCGATAGAGAATACCCGGCTTCACCAGACGGTACTGGAGGCCTACAAGGGCACCATTACCGCCCTGGCGGCCGCCATTGACGCCAAGGACCCCTATACCCGCGGTCATTCCCAGCGGGTGATGGAGTACTCCCTGACGGCCGGGGTGGCCATGGGCCTGACGGCTGACGAGATGGAGACACTGGAGTACGCCAGCATCATGCATGATGTCGGCAAGATAGCCGTCGATTCGCTGATATTGAATAAACCGGGGGCGCTGACGCCGGGGGAATGGGAAATTATCCGTGAACATCCCTCCGTGGGGGCCAATATCCTCAAGGGTATTCCCTTCCTGGAGCACGCCAGCGAGCTGGTGCTTTATCACCACGAAAAACACAACGGCGAAGGTTACCCGCACGGGATAAAGGGCGATGATATACCCCTCGGGGCCAGGATTATCGCCGTGTCCGATGCCTTCGATACCATGACCACGGACCGCTCTTACCGTTCGGCGCTGACGGTCGAGCACGCCATAGGTGAGCTGCACGATTGCGCCGGCACCCAGTTCTGCCCCGAGGCCGTCAAGGCCTTTATCGCTGGACTGCCCATGGACACCGGAAAATAAGGCGGGGAAAAGTTATCAGCGTGAAAACGTTTGACAGGGAGCAACGGTAATAATCATGGATATACGTATTCTCGGCGCGCATAACTGTGAATCGACCACCACCGGCTGTGTCTGCTTTCTCATCGACGGCACCCTGGCCATCGACGCCGGGGCGCTGACGTCCAACCTCTCCATCGATGACCAGCAGAAGCTCAACGCTATACTGCTGACCCACCAGCACTACGACCATATCCGGGATATCCCGGGGATTGCGCTGAACTGCTCGCTGCGGGGCAAGAGCATCAATATCTACGCCCAGACCGACGTTCAGACCATCATTAAGGACCACCTGCTCAACGGCAGCATCTACCCGCGGTTCCAGGAGCTCCCCTCCGCCCGGCCGACGGTAACGTTCAACGTGATAACGCCATATCAGCGCCAGGGCATCAACGGCCATCAAATCATGGCCGTACCGGTGCACCACTTCGGCAACACGGTTGGCTATGAGGTCGGTGACGGGACGGGGAGGACGTTTTTCTACACGGCGGATACCGGCCCCGGACTAGCCGATGCCTGGCGGCGGGTCTCCCCGCAGCTGCTCATCATCGACGTGACCGTGCCCAGCGAGTACGAGGCGTTCGCCCGGAAAACGGGACACCTTACCCCGGCCCTGCTCGAGTGCGAGCTGGTCAGCTTCCGGGAGACCCGGGGCTACCTGCCGCAGGTGCTGGCCGTCCACATGGACTCCGGCCTCGAGCCTAAAATCCGGGAGGAACTGGCGTCGGTCGGCGAGCGCCTGGGCATCCCCATTACCCTGGCCCACGAAGGCATGCAGCTCCGCATCTAGCTTGGACTGCAAGAAGCCGGAATTTCCCCTCTGGTTGGCGCCCCGTCTTTCCTTTTTATACCCTGATGCAGGCTACCCCATGCCCGTTGCCGATGTCGCGCAGCGGCGGCGCGGCCTCGCTGCATTCCGGGATGGCCATGAAGCAGCGGGGGTGGAAGCTGCAGCCGGGCGGCGGGTTCAGGGGGCTGGGGACCTCTCCCTTGAGGATAATGCGCTCGCGGGTCTCTTCCACAAAGGGGTCGGCAATCGGCACGGCGGAGAGCAGGGCCCGGGTGTAGGGGTGGAGGGGGTTATCGTAGAGCTCCCGCGCCTTACAGATTTCCACGATGCGTCCCAGGTACATCACCGCCACGCGGTCGGAGATATGGCGGACCACGGAAAGGTCATGGGCGATAAAGAGGTAGGAGAGTTCCTTGGCGCCGTCCTGGAGTTCTTCGAGGAGGTTGATAATCTGGGCCTGGATGGAGACATCGAGGGCGGAGATAGGCTCGTCGCAGACGATGAGGGGAGGCTCGCAGGCCAGGGCGCGGGCCACGCCGATGCGCTGCCGCTGGCCGCCGGAGAACTCGTGCGGAAAACGGTCGCTCATGGACGGGTCCAACCCGACGACGCGGAAGAGCTGCGCCACTTTCTCGTTACGTTCCTTTTTGGTGGGGAACATCTGGTGAATTATCAGCGGCTCCCCCACGATGGAGCCGGCGTTCTGGCGGGGGTCCAGCGAGGAGTAGGGGTCCTGGAAGATGAGGGCCATGTTGCGCCGGATTTCCCTCAGTTTCTTCTCGGGGTAGCCGGAGATATCCTCCCCGTTAAAGATAATCTGGCCGGCGGTAGGCCGGTAGAGACCCATTATGCAGCGCCCGATGGTCGTCTTCCCGCAGCCGCTTTCCCCCACCAGGCCCAGGGTCTCATCCCGCATCATTTTAAAGGACACGCCGTCCACGGCCTTGACGTCGGCCACCTTGCGGCGCAGCAGGCCGCGGGTAATGGGAAAGTACATCTTGAGGTCTTTGACCTCCAGTATGACTTCTTTACTCTTCGGGCTCACTTCTTCTTCTCCTTGGTATTGGCGTAGCAGCGGATGAAGTGGTTGCCGCCGACGGACTTGAGGTCCGGCCAGGGGTCCCGGAAGCACCGGTCTATTTTATAGGAGCAGCGGGGGAGGAAGGCGCAGGTGGGCGGCATATTGATGAGGTTGGGCGGCAGGCCATCGATGGGGACCAGCTTCGTGCCCTCCTCCTCGTCGAGTCTGGGAATACTTTTAAGCAGGCCGATGGTGTAGGGGTGGCGGGGGGTGGCGAAGATATCCTTGGTGGTGCCGGATTCCACGATGCGGCCGGCGTACATGATATAGATGCGCTGGGCATAGCGGGCGACGACGCCCAGGTTGTGGGTAACGATGACCAGGGAGGCGCGGAACCTCTGGACCATGTCCTTCATCAGCTCCAGCAACTGGGCCTGGGTGGTGACATCCAGGGCGGTGGTGGGCTCATCGGCGATGAGTATTCGGGGATTACATGAGAGTGCCATGGCAATCATCACCCTCTGGCGCATACCGCCGCTGAAGTGATGGGGGTAAGCATCGATGCGGTTTTCGGCGGCAGGGATACCGACCAGGCCCATCAGCTCGATGGCCCGCCGGCGGGCGGTATCGCTGCTCATCTTCATGTGAAGCTCCGGCATCTCGGTAAGCTGCTGGCCGATGGTCAGTACCGGGTTGAGGGAGGTCATCGGCTCCTGGAAAATCATGGCGATCTTGGCGCCGCGGGTGGCCCGCATCTCCGGGCCGTTGGCCTGGTACTTGAGGAGGTTCTGCCCCTCGAAGATGACTTCCCCGCCGACAATCTCGCCGGGGGCGCTGATGAGCTGCATCACGGAGAGCTGGCTGACGGACTTGCCGCAGCCGCTTTCCCCCACCAGCCCGACGATTTCCAGCTCGTCAATGTAATAGGATACCCCGTCCACGGCCTTGACCAGGCCGCCCTCGGTCTTGAACTGGGTTACCAGATTATCGACCTTCAGTAGTTCCATAATCTATGCCTCTTATTATAATAGACCCGCGGATTATAATAAACCCCGGAGCCTCGGGTCAAGGGCGTCCCTCAGGCCGACATGTTGAGACGAATTTCCGGCAGGATAATTGCGGCACGTCCGCGGCCCGGTGAAGCCGGCGGGCCGGCCGGGTAACCGTTAACTTGCCAGACCGAGTTTAAGGGTTGTATCATTAGTAGTTGGAATCTTTAACGCGGTGGTGCCATGGATAGCGGACTGGTCCCTCCCGGACTTACTTACCTCGCTGATAACATTATCTCCCGGCAGAATATCCTGGGCGTGACTAAGGCGCAGAGCGCCCGGTGGGCTGAGGGACTCGGCCTGCCTAAAGCGGCGGAGACCGTCTTCTTCGCCGGTTGCGGCTACCAGTATTCCGCCCAGCTGGAAGTCCTGGTGTCCCTGGCGCGGGGGATAGATAAAAGCGTCATCGGGGCGGAGCTGCCGATGCGCTTCGCCCGGTTTCAGAAAAAGCTGGGGCTCAACCTGCCGGGGATTTACAGCAGCGTCCTGGCGCGGGGGGGCGAGAGCGAGGTAAAACCGCTGGCGGCGGCCGTCAGGGTACTGCGCCGCCTGGGCATCGAGCCGGGCTACCTGGCCGAGGACGAGCCGTGCTGCGGGGCGCCCCTGTACCACGCCGGGCTGCAGACCAAGTTCGCGGAAAACGCCCGCCGCGCCTACGGGACGCTGAAGTCGTTCGGGGTAAAGCGGGTCATCGGCATCGTGCCCTACTGCACCAACGCCCTTTTCCAGCTTTTTCCCAAATATGTGGCCGGCTACGACCTCGAGGTGAAGCAATTCCTGGAGCTCGTCGACGAGAAAATCACGACGCTTAAACTAAAATTCCCCCGGAAAGTCAAAATCACCTACCACGACCCCTGCCAGCTGGTGCGGTTCCTGAAGATAATTGATGAGCCGCGGCGGATACTGCGGGCCATCGAGAACGTCGAGCTGGTTGAGCCGGACTGGACGCGGGCGGAGTGGGCTACCTGCTGCGGGGGCGGGGGCGGCTTCGAGGCCGTCTTCCCGGAGCTGAGCCAGATGCTGGGTTCCAACCGCGCCGCCGAGCTGCTGGAGACCGGGGCGGATATCATCGTCACCCACTGCCCCGGCTGCGTCATGCAGCTCAAGGAAGGCGTGCGGGAGCTTAAAGCGGACGTCGAGGTGCTTGACCTGGCCCAGGTGCTGGACATGGCCATGGAAACATGAAAAAGACATCGGACTTCAAGTCGTATAAAAAGGAAATCATGGAGGCCGCCCACGACGACCGGCTGCGGCTGGCGCTGACGCGGGCTATCAAGAGCTTCCGCGCCAACGTGAAAAACGCCCTGGAGAAGTTCCCCCACACCGTCGACCTGGCTCAGGAGGTCGTCAAGATAAAGGAAAAGGCCATCCCGGACATGGAGAAGCTGGCCCGCCAGGCGGTGGCCGCCATCGAGGAGAACAACGGCAAAGGATACATCGCCGGGACGGCGGAAGAGGCGCTGCGGATTATCGCCGACCTCGTTGGCACGGGCAAGGTGGTCGTCAAGGGGAAGACGATGACCGGCGAGGAAATCGGATTGCGGGAGCACCTTGAGGCCGGGGGCAACGAGGTGTACGAGACCGACCTCGGCGAGTTCATCATCCAGAAAATGGGGTCGCGCCCGATGCACATCACCTCGCCGGCGATTCACGTACCCCGGGAGGACGTCGCCCGGCTCTTCTCCAAGGTGCTCGGGCAGGGGATAACCGAGGAGTCGGACATCGCCGAGATGGTCGCCGCCGCCCGGGAATACCTGCGGGACAAGTTTTTCAAGGCCGATATCGGCATCAGCGGGGCCAACGTCGTCGCTGCCGAGACGGGCACGCTCTTTATCATCGAGAACGAAGGCAACGTGCGACTCTCCACCAGCGTGCCGCCGGTGCACATCGCCCTGGTGGGGATGGAAAAGCTGGTGCCCACCATCAGCGATGCCTTCAAGGTGGCCGAGGTCACCTGGCGCTACGCCAACTACACCATTCCTTCCTATGTCAGCCTGATATCCGGTCCCAGCAAGACCGGCGACATCGAGAA
Source organism: Chloroflexota bacterium (assembly GCA_043818415.1). Classification (GTDB taxonomy): domain Bacteria; phylum Chloroflexota; class Dehalococcoidia; order Dehalococcoidales; family RBG-16-60-22; genus RBG-16-60-22. Next base: position 9,598 of record JBDRFW010000253.1, read on the forward strand.
GGTGACTACCTACGGCGCCCACGGTCCCAAAGAGTTCCACGTTATCTTCCTGGACGGGGGCCGGACCCGGCTGGCCAAACACCCCCGGCTGATGGAGGCGCTCTACTGCCTGCGCTGCGGCGCCTGCCTCTACGAGTGCCCGGTCTTCGGGGTGACCGCCGGCCACTTCGGCGATAAGTATTTTGCCGGCATCGGAGCCGTCTGGGCGGCCATCGTCAATGAAGACCCGGAGAAGGCGGCCTCCATCGCCTATACCTGCCTGACCTGCGGCCGCTGCAAGCAGAGATGCCCCGTGGACATTGACATCCCCGAGATGATAATCGAGCTGAGGAAGCTGCTGGCGGAAGGCGAATAAGCGTCATGCGGACTATCGAAGCCGGTGCCGTCACCGAGGCCGTCTCCCGCCTCTTCCGGCAGGCCAACTACGAGCTCGGCGATGACGTCCTGGCGGCGCTGGAAAGGGCGCATAAGAACGAGGCATCACCGCTGGGCCGCGAGGTCATCGGGGCGATACTGGAGAACGCCGCCGTGGCCGCCGCCGAGAGGATACCCCTCTGCCAGGACTGCGGCACCGCCGTGGTCTTTTTAGAGGTGGGGCAGGACGTGCACGTAGTAGGGGGCGACCTTTATGCCGCCGTGGACGAGGGCGTGCGCCGCGCCTATAACGAGGGCTACCTGCGCAAGTCCATCGTCGCCCGGCCCTTTTCCGAACGCGCCAATACCGGGGACAACACCCCGGCGGTGGTTCATACCGACATCGTGCCGGGGGACCGCTTTAGAATCAGGGTGCTGCCCAAGGGCGGCGGCACGGAGAACATGACCCGGCTGGGCATGCTGCTGCCGGCGGCCGGCCGCGAAGGGGTGGTGGACTTCGTCGTGAAGGCCGTGGACGAGGCCTGGAGCAAGCCCTGCCCGCCGGTCATCGTCGGCGTGGGCATCGGCGGCACGGCGGAGAAGGCTATGGAGCTGGCCAAGCGCGCCCTGCTCAGGGGGGTCGACGAGCCAAGCCCCGACGCCGAGACCGCCGACCTCGAAGCGGAGATTTTAAGGAAGGTCAACAACCTGGGCATCGGGCCGATGGGCTACGGCGGCCGGGTCACCGCCCTGGCCGTCCACGTCGAGAGCTTTCCCGCCCATATCGGCAGCCTGCCGGTGGCCGTCAACCTCCAGTGCCACAGCGCCCGGTACCGTTCAGAAGTGTTATAAGAAAGCGGTGACATGACCGAAGTAAAGAAGGTAAAGCTGCCTCTCAGCGAAGCTGCGGTAAATAAGCTCAAAGCCGGGGATAGCGTGCTGCTCTCCGGCCTCCTCTACGTTGCCCGCGATGTCGCCCACCAGCGCATGTTGGCGGCGCTGGAGCGGGGAGAGCCCCTCCCCTTCGACGTCCGGGGGCAGACGATTTACTACATGGGCCCCTCCCCGGCGCCCCCCGGCCGGGTCATCGGCTCCGCCGGGCCCACCACCAGCAGTCGCATGGACGCCGTCACGCCACGCCTCCTCGCCGCCGGACTCCGGGGAATGGTCGGCAAGGGGACGCGGTCGGAGGAGGTCAAGGACGCCATGAAAAAGCACGGAGCGGTGTACTTCGGGGTGGTGGGCGGCACCGGGGCGCTGCTCTCTAAACGTATCACGAAATCGGAAGTAATCGCTTACGAAGACCTCGGGCCGGAAGCGGTGCTGCGTCTGGAGGTCAAGGACTTCCCCGCCACCGTCGTCAACGATACCCACGGCGGTGACCTTTATGAAGAAGGGAAGAAAAAGTACCGGGTAAACTGACCCGCTGGCCTTGAATAATCTGAAGGAGGCACCCACAATGGCTAAATCAGCCTGGATTGATATCTCCGTCCCCATGCCGGTCGGGACCCCCCTGGCCTACTGGCCGGACGACCCCGTCCCCCCCAAAATCGAGCGTATCGTGGACGTGGAGCGGGGCGACCGCGTTACCATGTCCCAGATAAACATCAACTCGCACAACGGCACCCATATCGATTCGCCCCTGCACTTTATCAGGGGGGGCAGCTCCATCGACAGGATGCCACTGGAAACGTCGGTCGGTCCGGCGCGCGTCATCGAGATTAAAGACACGGAGTCGGTGAAGGTCAAAGAGCTGGAACCTTATAATATTAAAGCCGGCGAGCGCATCCTCTTCAAGACGCAGAACTCGGCTAAAGCCTACCGGACCAACGAGTTCGTGAAGGAGTACGTCTATATCTCCACCGAGGCCGCCCGCTACCTGGCGGAAAAGAAGGTGAGGCTGGTGGGGCTGGACTACATCTCCATCGGGAAGTACGGGGAACGGGAGAACCTCACCGCCTCCCACGAGACCCTGCTCCGCGCCAGCGTCTATATCCTGGAGATGATAAACCTCGACGGCGTCAAGCCCGGCGACTACGAGCTGCTCTGCCTGCCGCTGCGCATGGAGAACGGCGATGCCGGCCCGGCCCGGGCCATCCTCCGGCCCTTGAAATAAAAAGGGCGGGGGAGCCATCAAGCTCCCCCGAAATCAAACCTCGTTGGAAACGGGGTCGGTCAGCGGTCCGTCCTCCCGAAGAGGACGCCTTCCTGGTATTTCATCATGGGTATGCCCCCGCCGACGTTGATGGCCTGCCCGGTGATGTAGGAAGAAAGTTCCGAGGCCAGGAAGAGCACCACGTTGGCGATGTCCTCCGGGGTGCCGGCCCGCCCCAGCGGCACCTGGCTGCCCATCCGCTCGAAGAAGGCCTCCTTTTCCCCGGGGGAAAGGTCGGCGGTCATGGGGTCGTAGAACGGCGTCTTGACTGGTCCCGGCAGGATGGCGTTAACGTTGATATTGTGCGGGGCCAGTTCGTAGGCCAGGTTATACATCAGCCCCAGGATTCCCGCCTTGGCCGCGTGGTATTCCACGGCCGGCGCCGGCGGGTGGAAAACGCCCATCGAGGATATCAGGATAATCTTGCCGAAGTTCTGCTTAATCATGTACGGCGCTATTTCCCGGCAGCAGATGACGTGCCCCTTCAGGTTCAGGTTCAGCATCACGTCCCAGAACTTCTCGTCGAGGTACTGGATGCCCCGCCGGGGCCGATCCTTTTCCTTGAGGGGCGCGGCATTCGGGTTGCGGGGGGTGCCGCCGGCGCAGCCGACGAAGATATCCACTTTACCGAACTTCTTGACGGTCTGGGCCACCGTGCTCTTTATCTGGGCGGAATCGGTGATATCGCACTTCACGAAGATACATTCCTTGCCCTTTTTACTGGCCTCCGCCGCCGTTTTCTTCCCCTCCGCCTCGTTGATGTCGGCGATGACGCAGGAGCAGCCTTCCTCGGCGAAGAGCCGGGCCGTGCTCCGTCCCATCCCCGTAGCCCCGCCGTTGATAATGGCAACTCTACCGGGCAGCAGCGTCTTCATCTCAGGCCTCCTGATAAACAGTTTTTCCGGTGCTCGGG
>JBDRFW010000254.1:0-3882 GCA_043818415.1 Chloroflexota bacterium
GCGCAGCGCATCGAAGGGGAAGGGACGCCACAGGCGCAGCCTGACTTGCCCGACTTCCTGTCCGGTGGCCCGAAGCTCGTCGACGGCCACCGAGGCGGTCTCCCCGACGCTACCCATCGTCATGAGGATGACTTTGGACCCGTCGCTGTGGTACTTCTCCACGGCGGCGTACTGCCGCCCGAATATTTTATTAAACTCGTCCCAGATTTCCAGGATGGGCTTCATCGAGTTCCGTATATTGACTTCCTGAGCCCACTTGGCCTCGGTGAAGATGGCCGGCGGGGCGAAGTCACCCATGGCCACCGGCTTATCCGGGTTCAGGGGCAGGGGGTAATTATTTGGGGGCAGGAACTTATCAACCTCTTCCTGTCCGGGGAAGATAATCGGCTCGATGACATGGGTCAGGTTGAAACCGTCGAGGTGCACCATCACCGGCAGCAGCACGCGCCTGTCCTCGCCGATGCGGAAGGCGCAGATGGTGTTGTCCACGGCCTGCTGACCGTTTTCCGTGACTATCTGAATCCAGCCGGTGTCCCGGACGGACATCATATCCGAGTGGTCACACCAGATGCTCAACGGCGACGATAGCGCCCGGTTGGCCACCGCCATGATGATGGGAAGTCGCATGGACGCGGCGACGTAAACGACCTCGTTCATCAGGGCCAGACCCTGGCTGGCGGTAGCGGTGAAGGTGCGGGCGCCGGTGGCCGCCGAGCCGAGGCAGGCGCTCATCGCCGAATGTTCCGACTCTACGGGGATATACTCGGCGTCGAGCTCGCCGTCGGCTACCAGCTGGGCCAGATGCTCGACGATATGGGTCTGCGGTGTAATGGGGTAAGCCGCCACGACGTCCGGGTTGGCCAGCTTGACGGCATCCGCCACCGCGATGGAAACCTCAACACCGATTCGGGTGGTCATTATTCCTCCTCCTCTGCCATCGTTATCACCCTGGTCGGGCACTCCCTGGCGCAGATGCCGCACCCTTTGCAGTAGAACATGTCGGCCTCAAAGTGGCCTTCCTTGTTCGGCCCGATGCAGCCTTCCGGGCAATTCAGAGCACAGAGGCCACACTTGATGCACTTCTTGAAGTCGTAGGTCGGCCTTTGCGAACGCCAGGTGCCGCTCTCATACTGGCGGGCGCTGCCGGGCTCGGTGACGATGCAGCCTACCTTCAGGTCTTTCCAGGTAAGTTCATGCTCCGATTTTGCCATTTACTGCTCCTCGATTGCTACTTCAGTGTAGGCTGTTTCCATGGCGTTGATGTTGCGTTCCCCCAGCCTGCCGAAACGCTTCTCCAGCGGTTGATGCGTTGACTCTTTAGCAACGATGCCGGTAACCCTGATAACCGCGCCGAGCATGGTGGTGTTGACGATGGGCACGCCCAGCTTCTCACGGGCGATTTTGGTAGCGTTGACCGTGGCCGTCCGGTGTTTGATGCCGAACTCGGACTTTATTTCTTTGGCCGTCTTCCGGGTATTGATGACCACCCAGCCGTCCTTCTTGAGACCGGAGGTGACATTGACTTTAGAGAGGAGTGAGGGGTCCAGTACCACGACGACATCCGGCTCGGTGATATCCGCCCTGATTCTGACCGGCTCCTTGGCGTCCACCCGGTTGAAAGCCTGCACCGGCGCCCCCCGCCGTTCCGGCCCGAAGCTGGGGAAGGCCTGGGCGTACTTGCCTTCGCTGATGGCCGCCTGCGCCAGCAGCTCGGTTGACGTCACCGCCCCCTGGCCGCCGCGTCCGTGCCATCTAATCTCGATGAAGCTCTTTTTAGTCGTCATTTTCCGCTCCGTACTTGCTGAAAACGCCCCTGGAGCGACTTGAACGCTCGCGCCCGGCTTCGGAGGCCGGTGCTCTATCCACCTGAGCTACAGGGGCAATTATTTAAATAATACAATAGTCTGGTAAAGTATGGCAAATTTGACGACTGCCTCAAGCGTAACGCCAGATAAGCATGGCGTGGCTGATGCCTACCACGATGAGCGTGGGCGGGAAGGCGTACTTGAGGAACCGACCCCAGCTGATGGGATAGCCTTCTTTATGGGCTATCGACGTCCCCACCACGTTGGCCGAGGCGCCGATGGGGGTGGCGTTACCGCCGAGGTCCGTCCCCAGGGCCAGCGCCCAGGCGAGGGTCGGCAGGCTCATCGCCCCGACGACCGAGAGCTCCTTGATAACGGGTACCATGGTGGCGGCGAAGGGTATATTATCCACTATCGCCGAGGCGAAGGCGGAAATCCAGAGGATAAGCGGTATGGCAATGGTAATCTTGCCGCCGGATGCTTGGCCGATGAACCTGGCGATAATCTCCAGCACGCCGGTCTCCTCCAGACCACCCACGCAGATAAAGAGGCCGAGGAAGAAAAGCAGCGCCTGCCAGTTGACCGCCTTGAAGACGTGCTTGATGTCCTTGACGTCCGTCAGCAACGTCAGCACGGCGGCGATGACGCCGATTAAACCTATGGAAAGTCCCGTCTGGGCGTGAGTTACGATGAGTATCACCGCCAGGATAAAAATGCCTATGTCAATCTTGAACAGGCGGCGGTCGGTAATGGCCGAGGCAGGCAGGGGGCATACCTTCATTATTTCACCGGGGTCGGTACCCTGCTTGAGGCTCCGGCGGAAAATGAAATAGAAATAAATCAGGGTGAATATCATGCTGACCCAGGCGATGATGCCGGTATTCACCGCGAAGTCGGCAAAGGTATAGCCGAGGCCGGTGCCGATAATGATATTGGGAGGGTCGCCGCTCATGGTGGCCGCACCGCCGGTATTGGCGGCGAAAATCTCGGCCACGATGACGGGAACGGGGTCGAACTTCAGCAGGCGCGCCAGCTCGATGGTGACCATGCTGAGAAACAGCAGCACGGTAATGCTATCGATGAACATGGAGAGGAACCCGGAAATGAGCATGAAAGAGAGCAGGAGAGGGATTACCCGGCACCCCACCAGGCGGGCGGCGTAGAGGCAAATCCAGCGGAAAAAGCCCACCCGCTCCATGCCGGCCACCATCACCATCATCCCGCCGATGAAGATGATGGTCTGCCAGTTGACGCCGTAAGACTCGATGTGCTCCCGGCCGGGTACCCAGAAGGCCCACTGCCCCAGCGGCGCCAGGTTCAACACGTTCCAGACGGCCTCCGGGCTCCGCTGCACGCCCAGGAAGACAACGAATATCATCAGGGCCCCGCCGACGAGGGCGGGAATATAGCGGGGGAACCTGTCGCTGATAATAACCGCCAGCACGAGGCCGAAGATAACTATCGCCAGGACCTGACTGAGTGATAACATCAATAAGTGCGCAATCCGGGGGGCCGGAGAGAATATATTATTGTAGCAAAAAACCGGGACCGATGGCAATATTGACATTTAGCGCCGATGTCAATAGAGTAACTAGAGCGCTGGTAACAGAGGGATACCTTGGTCTGGCTTAAGCTTGTCATCTGCATACTGGTCATTTTCTTCTCCGGTCAGAAAGTTGCCAGGTACGGGGATATCATTGCGGAGAGGACGGGCATGGGGCAGGTGTGGATGGGGGTCATCGCCATCGCGGCCATCACCTCACTGCCCGAGCTCTTCACCGGTGTCAGTGCCGTAACTCTGGTCGGCGTGCCGGACCTCACCGTGGGCAACCTCATCGGGGCCAACGCTTTCAATCTCTTCAACCTGGCCCTGCTGGATATCGTCCACCGCCACGGCTCAATCATCACAGCCGCCAGCCCGGCCCACCGGGTGACGGCCTGGTTCAGCCTGCTGCTGCTGGGGGTGGTATCTCTTTCCATCCTGGCCAGCTCCCGCCTCTACGCCATGCCCCTCGGCCCGGTGGGCTGGTACACTCCGGTCATTCTCGTCCTCTATGTCATCTCGGTAAGGCAGGTG
>JBDRFW010000255.1:0-3613 GCA_043818415.1 Chloroflexota bacterium
GAAGAATGGCAAACCGGCGACGCAGGGTACATGCCCGACCTGCGGCACCAAGATGTTCCGAATCGGTAAGAGCTAAAGCCGGTAAAACAAGGGATTTACATATAACGGGGCTGGATATGTTCATATTCTGAGTATCCAGCCCTTTTTTATGGAAAAATCTGGGGTGGACTACCTGGGATTGGAGCCGTCGCCGACGTATCTCCGGACGAGGTCGACGGTGTTGACGACGTTGAGCTTGTGGAAAATCAGGGAGAAGCGGTCTTCCAGCTCCTTCATTATCTGGTCATGGTTGGGCTGCGGCAGGTGCCACAGCTCCTTCTTGAAGTCGCCGAAGGCCTTCTTGCGTGTCTTGTAGAGGAACTGTTCCTCGGTCTCCCCCTCTTTTTTCTCGTTCTGGTACCGGGCGTTGATATGCCGGTATATCGCTTCCAGCAGCTTTCCGGGGAAGGCCGGGCTATCGTAAATCATGTTCTGGAAGCCGGTGGCCAGGTGCACCTCCGCTGTTTCTACCCTGGGGAACATGTCGAAGGCCTCGTCGGGCAGGGTTGAGGCGCCGTGCTGCACCGCTCCGCCCATGCCGTATTCGTCCCGAGCCGCCTGGGAGAGCTCTTTCAGCGTATTGAAATCGATGCTGACTTTGGCGATGGAGCCGTCCGGCAGGACGACGCCGCCGTGGGACGTGCCGGTCTGCACGCTGATTTTGGATATCCCCTTGATGTCCCCCAGCTGCTCGCGGTAGCCGTCCATGAAGGCCTGGAGGTCGGCCACGGTACTGTTGCCCTTGCCGATTTCGCCGATTTCCCCGCCCACGGAGATGGTAACGCCGGCGGGCTCGATACTGCGGATAAACCGGGTCATCTCCGCCGTGATTTTCGTGTTCTTGGCCTGCTGCGCCGGAAGGGTCGGTCCGTCAATGTCCACCAGCGTTGAGGCGTCGATGTCGATATTGTAGAAGCCGGTGTCAACGGCCCGGTGTATCAGCTCCCGGATATCGCTCAGCTCTTTCTCCGGGTCGTTCCGGTACATGGCCCGCCGGACCTGGGTGTGGTCTGCCTGGATGAAGACGGGCCCCCGGAAACCCTCCCGGACGCCGGCCGCCAGGATACAGGCGGCGAACTCTCCCGGCGTCTGCAGGGTGTAGCCCATCTCGGAGCGGGCAATCTCGAAGGTGAAGGCGCCGACGCGGTCTTTCATGGCGGCGCGGAAGACCGCCCGGGCGACGTGGTAGGTGATGCCGCGGACGTTGATAGCGGGTACGGTCTTGCCATGGTAGTGTCCCCGGCTGCGGGCATCGTAAAGCCCCTGGATACTGGCGGGATAAATCCCGCTGTTGAGGGCTATCTCCCGGATAGCCCGCTGTCGCTCTTCCCCGATACGGGGATCGGCGGCGAAGACGGCTGATTCAATCAGCACATCGATATCTTTCTTCGCGTCCGTCATACCCTGTCCCGTCCGGTCTTTTTCTTGTCGCCGTCAGTCAGGATGGAGCGTCGTCCGTTATACCTATCCACGTCATACTGCGTGCTGGTGTCCACCAGGCTCAGCTTCCCGTACAGGCTTTCCAGCGGGCGGTAGCCGAGCTTGCCGTTGCAGAGGCAGACCATATTGCCGTACTTCTGGTTGACGACGAGGTCAACGGCGGCGATGCCGAAGTAGCGGCCCATGCGGCGGTCGTAAGCGCAGGGGGCGCCGCCGCGCTGGAGGTGGCTCAAAGTGACGCTGCGTGTTTCCAGCTTGGTGCCTTTTTCGATTTCCCGGGCGACGAACTCGCCGATGCCGCCTAGGGCCTTGTGCCCGAAGCTGTCGACGCCATCCTTTTTCACGATTTCCGTACCGCCCTTGGGCTTGGCCCCCTCGGCCACCACGATGATTTCGTAGCGGGTGCCGGACCTTCTGCCCTCCAGCACCAGCTCGTTGACGCGGTCAATGGAGAAGTCGTACTCCGGAATGAGGATGATATAAGCGCCGCAGGCCTCCCCGCCCTCCAGGGCCAGCCAGCCAGCGGTGCGTCCCATCGTCTCCACCACGAATATCCGCTTGTGGGAGCCGGCCGTGGTACGGAGGCGGTCAACCTCTTCAACGATGACGTTGAGGGCGGTCTCGTATCCCAGGGTGTAGTCGGTCCCGGGGAGGTCGTTATCGATGGTCTTGGGAATACCGATGACGTTGACGCCGGCCCGGCCCAGCCGCGTGGCGACGGCCAGGGTGCCGTCCCCGCCGATGGCGATGACCGCTTCCAGCCCCAGCCTTTCGATGTTCTCGATGACCTGCTTGGAGACATCGTTCTTGGGGTCGAAGGGGCTCAGCCGGGAGGTCCCCAGGAAGGTGCCTCCGTACCGGTCCCAGGTCCGGACGGCCTCCGGGTCCAGGTGGACGATATGCCCCTCCATGTCCGAGATGTCCACGTCCACGCTGACCAGTCCTTTCCACCCGTCACGGATGCCCAGGACCTCGTAGCGGACGCCTCTTTCCCACTCGAGGCGTTCGTCCATGGCCGTCTTGACTACCCATTTCAGGGCGGGGTTGAGCCCGGCGCAGTCGCCCCCGCCGGTCAGTACCCCGATGCGGCTCTTTCTCAAGGTCGTCATGGTCGTTACTTTCTAGTATATCACGCCGTCAAGGGAAGTGGTAGGCACGGCGGGTACGGCTAGTTTTTCCGCTTGTTCATCTTGAACCAGGGGTGGAAACTGATGATGCTGTCGGCGGGCATGGCGCGGTGCCCGTTGCCGTCGACGGCCATGTCCATCGCCATGAGGTAATCGGCGATGCGGTCGGGCAGGAGGAAGTGCTCGCTGACGTAGGCCCGTCCCCGCTGGCCCAGGGCCTCGGCGGCCTTCTGGTTTTGCAGCAGGTGCATTACCCGCTGGGCCGTTTTCTGCGGGGTCTCGTAGAAGTAGCCGGTATCGCCGTCCCTGATTTGCAGCGGGATGGCACCCACGTTGGCCGATATCACCGGCCTCGCCTTCCAGAGGGCCTCGGTGATGACCAGGCCGAACCCCTCGCGGGTGGAGGGCTGCATGATAACGGTGGCGGAGCGCTGTAAAGCATTGACCTCCCTCCAGTTTTCCAGTCGGTCGGCCAGGGGCAGGTTGAGGACGTGGATGTCCGCATCGTTCTTGGTGTCCTCCAGGATTTTATCCAGGATACGGGCGCCCTCGGGGTCGTCGCTGGCCATGCCGCCGGCCAGGATAAGCTGGCACTTACATTCCTGTCTCACCCGGCGGAAAACAGCGATCGTCCGGTCCAGCCCTTTCCAGGGGTCGAACCGCCCAATCTGGGAGATGGTGGGAATCCTGGCGTCTATCCCGTACTTGTCCAGCACGGCGTCTATCTCTTCCCGGCTGAGCTCGCGGTTCTTCTCGGAGAGGGGGTCGATAAAGGGGGGGATGATGAAGCTGGGCAGGGGCCAGCGGGAGACCACGTAGTGCGAAGCCGAGAATATGGCGGCGTCAAACTGCTCCACCCACGTGGACATGAAGTCCCACAGGCCGGGGTTGTCTTCCATGGGGGTCTCTTCAATGTCTATGTGGCATCTCCAGAGCCAGGTCTCGCGGTCTTTCTTGAGGTGGCGCGCCAGGCCGAGGGGCTGCGGGTCGTTGACGATGACCACGTC
>JBDRFW010000256.1:0-6910 GCA_043818415.1 Chloroflexota bacterium
ATATCTGCTTACCTGTGCTAAATTAGCCAAACAAATTGGAGGAATCGTACCCAGAGAATATGTGATCTACGATGCTGATTCAAGCGAGGACTTCAATCGCCCCGGTATGATCCGTCTGCGGACCGAATTAATCGCCGGTAGACGCATAGCTAAGATAGTTATTCCCTTCCAAGGACGACTTTCGGCAGACCCGCTACACCAACTGACATTTGAGAAAGAATGCACTTATTACGGGATACAGGTGGTGTATGGTGATGCACCTAGTGGCAATGATTGGGCCAGCCAGACCACCCGGCTTATCCAGGCCCAGGCTAACGCTTTGAGGGTCAAATGCAACCGTGATAACGCCCTGGCGGGTAATGTCGCTCGTGTCCTGGCGGGTAAGGCACCCGCCCACCGGGCTGCCCACGGCTATATCTACCGCACTGAAAAGGTCTTTGAAGCTCGAACAGGCAGGGCTAAAGTCCTGCGGGCGTGGTGGGAAATAGACGAACTCGGACCCGATGGGCAACCGGTTCAGCGTAGTCCTGCTTGGGTAGTGATACAGATTTTCGTATGGCTCGGAGATGAAGGCCGCACCGCTTATTGGGTGGCCAGCAAATTAAATGAACTCGGGATTCGACCACCCTGCCGAACTACCTGGTCTCCGAAGACGGTAATCAAGATCGCCAGTCACAAATGCTATACAGGCAAGGCAGAATATAATGCTAATGGCCGTGTACCGAATCCAGAGAGGCCTCTGGGCGACCTTACTCTGGGCATCAAGAGAACTCTGATTAGACCAAAACCTGAGAACGAGAAGGTAACATTCGAAGTGCCGTCTTTGATTACCGAGGAAATGTGGGTAAAGGCCGATCGTAATCTCAGGGAGCGAGGCCGTGGCAGAGGCAAGCAGGGCAAAAAAATCAACGCGTTATTCCGAAACCGGATGCTTTGTCCGAAATGCGGTAAACCGATGTCGGTTCTGCGCAAGGACGGCGGTGATGAAGTTTATTATTATTGCCGGGCCCACTACTGCCCTTGGATTACAAATCCCTGCAACTATAATCGATTTGTCCCCGGAACCTGGGATGAAGAGATCTGGGAAGAGATATCTACAATGCTACGTAATGAGGAATGGCTGGACCAGCAATTAGCCGCTGTATCTTCTGAGAGTACAGACCTGGAAAAGCTCATTAGATTTGAGCAATATAAGATCAGCCAGGCAAAACTTCGAGTCAGTAAGGTACAGGAAGGCTGGGAGAAAGGTTTCTATACACCCGAAGAAAGCCAAACCAAACTTACCGAACATCGCGAGGCCATCGAAAGGGCGGAGTCAGAGATTGGAAGACTACTCGATCAGGTGGCGAATAGAGGGATTAGTACACTAGAGGCCGAATTGCTAAGGCAGGAGCTGAGCACGCTTCGTAATCGGAATCTGGAGGAGGCCTCTTTTCAAGAGAGGACCGATTTAATTGCCAAGCTCGGAATTAAGATATTGCCGTCAGAGGACTTGAAATCGAGGAAGATATTATGCCGGTTGAATATCGCCAAATTAAATACAGTAGAGACGGTGCAGTCTGGTTTTACAAAAGTCACCTTTGGTGGAGATAGGGGGATTCGAACCCCCGACCTCCGCGATGCGAACGCGGCGCTCTCCCGATTGAGCTATATCCCCACGCTGAGACTATTATAGCATATCACGGCTAGCGCTCCACCCGCTCGATGCGGTAGCGCAGCTTGCCCGCCGGCGCCGTTATCTCCACTATCTCCCCGCCCCGCCGGCCGAGGAGGGCCTTACCCAGGGGCGAAGCGATGGAGATTTTACCCCGCGCCGGGTCCATCTCCCGCGGGTCGACAATCATGTAGTGGAGCTCCTGCCCGTTGGCGAGGTCGCTGAGGACGATATGGTCGCCAATCACCGATTTGAGGGTGGGCTGCTTCTTTTCGCCGATGATGGTGACCGCCTTGAGTGCCTCCTCCAGCTCCTTGACGCGCCCCTCCACGTGGCCCCGCTCCTCGCGGGCGGCCTGCAGCGGCGCGTTCTCGCGGAAGTCCTTATCGGCGGCGGCCCGCTGCATCTCCACTACGAGCTCCCGGCTCCGCTCCTTGAGGCCGGCCAGATCGGCCTGGAGCTCATCGTAGCGCTCCCGGCTGAGGGAAACGGCCTCCGGCAGGTTGCGCGCGGCGGAAGGTGGCGGGGCGGTCCGGCCCTTCTTGGTCTTCAGGTGGGTGGCCAGGTTGGTCCGGCTCCAGCCGGCCTTCTTGGCGTAGGCGAGGAAGGAGCGCACCAGCTCCAGCCTCTTTATATAGTCGGTATCGGATGTCGAAAGCTGCTCGGCGTAGCGGGCCACGTGAGGCGGGGCCAGCCCGGAAAAAGGCCTCTCCCAGCCGTACCACCGGGCGAACTTGAAAAGCTCCGGCTGGCTCGCCTCTCTTTTATCGGGCGGCAGGGTTGCCAGAAACTGTGCGGCGGCCTCTCCCAGGCTCGGTACGCGGCTATCGCTATCGGCCATCTGTCCCCCTTAAACGTGCTGTTTTATTCTAAACGTTACGCGCGGCGGAGGTCAATCCGACCCCACCCGGAAGGGGAGTCTGACCACGTCCAGGGCGCGCGATACCAGCCGGTACTTCAGCAGCCTCAATATCGTCCGGGAGTGCCAGTCGAAGGAGATGTCTTCGGCTTTGAGAATGGCTTCGTCGATGCCGCCCGCCATGACAATCTCGAAGAGCCGGTCGATTTGCCGGTCGTTGAGTCGCTCGTAGAGTTTTCGGGCCCAGTAGCCCACCCGAAGCTCCCTTCCCAGCTTTTTCCGCCACGCCCGCTCGTAGCCGGCCAGCCTCCTGGCGGAGAGGTCGTTATCTTCCAGAGCCCGGTGCAATGTTGCGGCCGCCATGTCCGCTGCGAGCAGGCCGTAATAGATGCCCCCGCCGCTGGTCGGCTTTACCTGCCCGGCGGCGTCGCCCACCGCCAGCAGTCGTTGGCCGCTGGTGCGGGAGAGGGGTCGCAGAGGGACGGCCCCATGGGCCATCGGCGCTTCGGGGGAAGCTATTTTGCCTGCTGCCGCCAGGGTTTTCAGCCACTCCTTGAGGTAACGCCCCGGTTTCTCCCGTGACAACAGTCCCACCCGCGCCATCGGCGGAGCGGCCGGTACTATCCAGGCGAAGAACCCGGGTGCCACGTCCCCGAAGTGTACCTCCACTTCCGTAATATCCGGAGCGGCCACCTCGACCTGCGCCCCTACGGTGTGGTCACGGAACGGCCCCAGTCCCAGCCGCTCGAGCAGCCAGGGTGCAAACCCGGCAGCGACGACCACGGCCCGGGCCGGGACTTTCGTCTCTTTCCCGCGGGGGGATACGGCCACCACGGCGCGGTCTTTCTCAATGGTGACGGCGGTTACCGGGCTGTCGAAGCGGTACTCCGCCCCGGCCCGCTGCGCCCGCTCCGCCAGGGAGATATCGAAGGCCGCCCGGTCGAGGATAGAGGCCTGGGGTTCCTCGCGGCGCAGGTGGAGCCGCTTCCCCGAGGGCGAAAACAGGCTGGCGCTATTGACCTGCCGGGTGATTACTTTTTCCTCGATGGCGAAGGTCCTGATGCACTCCTGGCCGACGATTCCCGTGCAGCAGACCGAGTCCCCCACCCGCCGTTTCCGCTCCAGGACCAGCACCCGGTGTCCCCCCGCCGCCAGCCGGCCGGCGGTATAGCTCCCCACCGGCCCGGCCCCGACGACTACCACATCGTGCATTCAGTCTCCGTCCGGGGCCTCCGCGCCGCGGGCGGCGCGTCTCTGGAGCAGGTAGATGGCGGCGGGTACGACCGTAATCAAGATGATGGTCACCACGGCGTTGGTGCCGTTTATCCTGATATTGAACAGGAAGTTAAGGGTAAAAACGCTGAGCACCACCAGGGCGATGGACAGCCCGAAGGAAAGGGCCAGCCGTTCCACGTTGTTTATCTTTTTGAAGAAGACGAGCGTCCAGGCAAAGCCCGGCAGGAAAAAGACGAGGACAAAGGCCACGACCGCCCGGATGACGAGCAGGCCCCCGGAAGATGGCAGGAAAATATCCGCTACCTGGCTGAAATCCATGCGATAATACTACTCTGTATCTGAAGGAACTTCAAGCACCGGCCTCCGGTGTCATTGCGAGCGAAGCGAAGCAATCCCGTCTTTTAACACAGATTGCTTCGTCACTACGTTCCTCGCAATGACCGGGACACGCGGTCCCGGCTATTCGAAGACGCCCTTCCGGCGAAGTCGGTCGATTTCCTCCTCGGGCATGCCGAGAATCTCTTCGCAGATGTAGTCGGTATGCTCCCCGAGCAGGACGGGACGCCGCACCTCGGTCTCGGCGGCGGAGAGCTTGATGGCGGCGGGGTGGTAATAGCGCAGCCGGCCCATGTAGGGGTGGTCCAGCTCCCGGTAGAAGTTATAGTGGTTGAGCTGGGGGTCAGCGTCCAGGTCCCTGGCGCTGGCGACCAGTCCGGCACCGACTCCGGCCGCCTGGAGCATCGTTTGTATCTTTTCCGGCGGGTGGTTAATCGTCCAGCTTTCCACCCGGCGGTCGAGCTCGTCGCTGCTGGCCACCCGGCCCGCGGCGTCGGCGTATTTCGGGTCTTTAGCCCAGTCCGGGCTGCCGATAACCTTCACGAAGCTTTGCCATTCTTCGTCGGTCATCACGGCGATGGCCACCCAGCGGTCGTCGCCCCGGCATTTATATATCCCGTGCGGCGCGGCGTAATCGCACTTATTTCCCTTAAGCTCCAGCTCCCGGCCGTTGGCCTGGTAATCGAGGATGAGGGGCGTCATGTAGTTCAGCCCCGCCTCAATCTGGGCGTGGTCGATGTACTGCCCCTTGCCGGTGCGGCGGCGGTAGTCGAGGGCGGCCAGTATTGCCAGGGCGGCGTACATCGGGGAGAGCTGGTCCGTGTAGTAGGTGGAAGGTGGCACCGGGGGACGGTCGGGGTAGCCGACGATGGTGTCCATCATCGTCACCGCCGTCAAAATGCTGCCGAAGCCGGGCTGGTCGGCCATGGGCCCGGTATGGCCGTAGCCGCAGGTGCGCATCATGATGATTTCCGGGTTGACCTGTTTCAGCCCCTCGTAGTCGAGCCCCAGCTTGTCCATGACGCCGGTGGGGAAACCCTCCCCGACCACGTCCGCCCAGGCGACGAGCTTCTTGAAGATTTCTATGGCCTCCGGCTGCTTGAAGTTCAGGGCGATGCCGTACTCCGGGGCGGTGTGGGTGATGGAGAAGAAGGCGCTGCGCTCCAGCCCCACCGGCTCACCGGGTTTATTAGTGGGGGCGTAAGGGGCGAAGAGCCGCACCGGGTCCGGGCGGGTGGCGGTCTCCACCCGTACCGTGGTGGCCCCGTAGTGGGTGAGGTAGTTGAGGGTATAGACGCCCACCCCCGCCCAGCAGAGCTGCACCACCTTGACGCCTTCGAAAGGTCTCCTGGTCACGAATTCCGTTCTCCTCGACTAGATAATCCGTTTGTCTTTCAGTTCCGCCAGTTCGGCGGTGGAAAGACCGAGTTCCTGATAAACTTCTTCGTTATGCTCGCCGATGCGCGGCGCCCGCCGCTTCACCCCGACGTACCCCTGCGTGGTGACCACGGCGCCCCCGGGGTACTTCAGGCTGGCGCCCAGCTCCGGGTGCTCGATTTCCTTCCAGAATCCCCGGGCCTGGAGCTGGGGATACTTTAAGATGTCCCCGGCATTATTACAGGGCCCCAGCTGGAAGCGGTTTTCCGTGGCCAGCTTGAGGAGCTCGTCCTTGGTGTGGTTCCGGAAGAACTTGCCCAGGACGTCCATGAGCTCCTCGGCCTGTGCCAGGGTCATGTCCTCCCAGCTTTTTTTATCCCACTCCCAGCCCTCGAAGGAGCCGATGGCGATGCCGTCCTTCTTGATGAACTCCATCATGCTCAGGTTGTTCTTGGCGGCGCTGGGGTTAAGGAGGAGGTTAAGGGCGATGTAGCCGTCTTTGCACTCCCAGAGCAGGGGATTGTAAAAGGTGGAGCCGTCCTTGAGGGTGACGGCCGCCCGCGCCCGACCGTGCCGGGTGGGGACCTCGCCGAAGAGGGCGTAGGGGCCTTCGATTTCCGCCGAGCAGACGGTGCCGAGGGCCTGCTGGCCGGAGCAATCGACGTGCTGGCCCTTACCGGTGTGGACGCGGTGGGCCAGGGCAATCATCGTGCCGACGGCCCCGTTCATGGCCCCGAGGGAGTGGGTGTGGTGGTAGCTGACGGTCAGCGGGGGGCGGTCTTCGTAGCCGACGGTATAGACCAGGCCGCCCAGCGCCCGCACCACGATGTCCGGGTCTTTGTAATGGCGGTACGGCCCCTCCTGCCCGAAGCCGGTCATCGAGGTCAGGACGATGCCGGGGTTGATTTTGCTGAGGTCCTTATAGCCCAGGCCGAGGCCGTCCAGGTAGCCGGGCGCGAACGACTCCAGGACGACGTCCGCCGTCCCGACCAGCTTTTTGAATATCTCCCGCCCCCGGGGCGCCTCGACATCCAGGGTGACGCTCTTCTTGTTGGCGTTGAAGGCGAACCAGGTGAGGTTCTTCTCGGGGTCGGGGTCGTCCTTGTAGAAGGGGCCGCGGAAGCGGGAGGGGTCGCCCCCCGGCTTTTCTACCTTGATGACCTCCGCCCCGAAGTCACTGAGCGCCCGCCCGCAGATGAAGGCCCGGGCGTCGGTCAGGTCAAGGACGCGGTAACAACTCAGCATAAACTCCCCCCGAGACTGGGTAAAATAGAAAGATTCAAAGAATGCTACGAAGATATTCCAACCAGATAATTATAGTATGAGGGCGGTTGGGAGGGCAAATTTTATATCACATCCCCAGACTCGCCTTAATCGCTTTATTCACCTCAGCCATCCTGGCTTCGTCTATCTCGCCGCATTTATCAGTCAGGCGGGTCTTATCTATG
>JBDRFW010000257.1:0-20218 GCA_043818415.1 Chloroflexota bacterium
CTCCTCGTAGCGGACCTTGGCCAGCGGCGGGTACATCATCAGGATAAGACCGGCGGCGATAGGTATGGAGGTGGTGCCTACCTGGAAGTAGCCGATGAAGTCGGCGGTGCGGGGCACGAAATACCCCAGACCCACCCCCGAACCCCCTGGCCAGGAAAATACAGAGGGTCAGAAAGCGGTCCAGCAGGGAGAGTCGGCTGGTCACGGAGGTCGGCTGGTTCATCTCCTAAATATTAGCATTTTATACGGCGGGTTTCAATTATCTGACGACCTGTCTCCACCACCCCTCGTTTGGTATCTATTCCCACCCGAGCCGCCCCGTTACATCGGCGGCTTAGCCCGTGGGGCTGTTCCACACCACCCCCCGATAAGGGGGAGAGAAAGCAAACATCATCCTCAAGAGGGGAGTGCGCCGCGATAAAGGCGGAATAACATAAAACCTGGTGTTGACAAAAGCACCTATAGGAGTATAATTAACCCGCCTGATATCATAAAGCATCAGGAATTGTTGAAAATTGGTGTGTGTGGTGATGGGTGCGACATAAGGGCAACGGTACTGCCGAATAATCCGGCGGTGGCCGGTGCCCTTTCTAGTTTGATTGGACAAATAACCCGTGAGGAGGTAGCGCCTATAAGTGTCAGAATTATTTGCCAAGAGATACGGAATATCAATCAAGCGTGAAGGAGGATACTATGCCAACCTACATCGGTCTTTTTAAATGGACAGACCAGGGTATTAAAAATGTCAAAGAGTCACCTGAGCGACTAGCTGCTGCCAGGAAAGGTATCGAAGCCGCTGGTGGCAAGCTGACTGGCTTCTACCTCACCTTGGGGCGGTACGATATGGTGGCCTTGCTGAGTTTCCCAGCGATGAAGTTCTAGCAAGTTATATGCTTAGCTTGGGAAGCGGAGGCAGCCTCCGCACCGAGACCATGAGGGCATTCCCTGAAGACCAATACCGAAATATAATCGCCAAGGTCAAGTAGCCTCGACTCATTATTCAATAGAGGGTGAATATAAGGCATTAACTGACCTATTCTCAAATATCGTCAAAAACAGAAAAATCAATTTCACCTCAACTATCGTGGTAATACACTGAAAGGAGTATAGGATGGCAAAATATTTTATCACCTGGGAGGCTGACGAGAGTATCTGGCCAACCGAGCCCAAGGAGCAAGGTGCTATTAAGAGTAAGCTTGCGCAGATGGTTAAGCAAGGTATGGCAGAGGGCAGAACCAAAGACTGGGGAATTTTTATTGGTGGAGATAAGGGATATTCGGTCGTTGAAGGAGATGCGCTCGACCTGTACAAGAACCTGCAACAATTTCACCCGTATATTAATTTCACGGTGCACCAGGTGCTGACGATAGATGAAATTATTGAAGCCACGAAATCCATGATGGGGTGATTCGCCTACCTCGGTAAATCGTCGCTATACTACTTGTATATAGGTCTTTGGCCTCCACGCCTGCATAAATGCTATAATCATATTAATGGATATCCTCGCCGACCTTAATCCCGCCCAGCGTGAAGCCGTGGAGACCATCGAGGGACCGGTGCTCATCCTGGCCGGGCCCGGCAGCGGCAAGACCCGCGTCATCACCCACCGCATCGCTTACCTCGTCCGCGTCGTCGGCGTCAACCCCCGCCGCATCATGGCCGTCACCTTCACCAACAAGGCCGCCCGGGAGATGGAGGAGCGCCTCAACCGGCTGGTAAGCGGGTCGGTGAAGGACCTCACCCTGGGCACGTTCCACGCCATCTGCGCCCGCATTTTACGGCAAGACGGTAAAGCCGCCGGCATCGACCCCAGGTTCGTTATCTACGACGACGACGACCAGATAAGCATGCTCAAGAAGTGTCTCCAGGAAGTGGGGCTCGACCCCAAGCAGTACGCCCCCCGGGCGATACAATCGGCCATCAGTTCGGCCAAGAGCCAGATGATAACCCCCGCCGATTACCTGCTCCGCGGCCGCAGCTACTTCGAGGAGGTGGTGGCCCGCGTCTACGAGTGCTACGAAAAGCGACTGGCCGAGAGCAGCGCCCTGGACTTCGACGACCTGCTGATGAAGACGGTGCAGCTTTTCCGCCAGCACCCGGACATCCTCCAGTGCTACCAGGAGCGCTACCTCCACGTCCAGGTGGACGAGTTCCAGGACACCAACCTCGTCCAGTACGAGCTGGTGAAGCAGATTGCCGCTAAGTACCGTAACATCTGCGTCGTCGGCGACCCCGACCAGTCCATCTACTCGTGGCGGTCGGCCGACCTCCGCAATATCATGAACTTCGAGAAGGACTACCCGGACGCCAAGGTGGTGCTGCTGGAGCAGAACTACCGCTCCACCGGCAAAATCCTGGAGGCGGCCTCCCACGTCATCGCCGCGGCCCGCCACCGCAAGCCCAAGGACCTCTGGACGGAGAACGAGCCGGGACAGCCCCTCTGTGTCATCGAGACCTACACCGAGCCGGAGGAGGCCCAGTTCGTCGTCGGGGAAATCGACCGGCTGGTCAGGAGCGGGGAGGTCACCGGGGGCGACTGCGCCGTGATGTACCGCACCAACGCGCAGTCCCGGGTCCTGGAGGAGGCCTTCATCCGCTACGGCATGCCCTACAAGCTGGTGGCCGGGACGCGCTTCTACGAGCGCCGCGAGGTCAAAGACATCATCGCCTACCTGCGACTCGTCCAGAACCCCTACGATACGGTCAGCCTGCGGCGCGTCATCAACGTCCCCCAGCGCGGCATCGGACAGCGCAGCCTCGACGAGCTCGGCCAGTGGGCGAGGTCACACGGCGTCCCCGAGTACCGCGCTTTGCAGTTAATCGCGGAGTCGAAAGACTCCGCCGACCTCCCTTTCAGTCCCCGCACCGTCAAGGCCCTGGCGGGGTTCGCCGCCATGGTCGAGGACCTCGCCGAGCGCAACCGGGAGGCCAGCATCCTGGAGCTCTTCGACCTCGTCGTGGAGCGGTCGGGCTACCGGCAGTACCTGGCGGGGCTGGTGGACGGGGAGGAGCGCTGGGAGAACATCCTGGAGCTGCGCGGGGTGGCCCAGGAAAGCCGCGACCTTCCCCCCGGGGAGGGACTGACTGCCCTGCTGGAGAAGGTGGCCCTGGTCTCCGACGTCGACGAGCTGGCGGAGAAGCCGGACACCGTTACCCTGATAACGCTGCACCAGGCCAAGGGACTGGAGTTCCCGGTGGTCTTCATCGTCGGCATGGAGGACGGCATCCTGCCGCACTTCAAATCGATTGACGACCCCGAGCAGCTGGAGGAGGAGCGCCGGCTCTGCTACGTGGGCATCACGCGGGCCCGGCAGCGGGTGTACCTGGTACGGGCCTTCCGCCGCCACCTGATGGGCTCCAGCGCCGTCAACCGCCCCTCCCGCTTCTTGCAGGACATCCCGCGGCACCTCGTTGCCACCAGCAACGTCCGGGAGGGCAAGGACAGCTGGTCGACGACCACCCCTGTCGAGGAGAGGAAAGCGGCCGCCGCCGGGCGCGAGCCGGCGGAGTTCAAACCCGGCGACCACGTTTTACACGAGCAGTTCGGCGAGGGCGTGGTGGTGAGCTATCAGGTCGTCAAGAACGACGCCGAGGTGGTGGTGGCCTTCGACGGGGCGGGCGTGAAGCGACTTCTCTTGAGCTTTGCGAAGATAGAGAAGGTGTAGTTTAACTCTCCCCTTGTCCCCCCTCGTTAGATATCTATTCCCACCCAAACCGCCCCATTACATCTTCGGCTTAGCCCGGAGTTTTATGCCCAACATCCCTTGGCTACTTTCTCGTCTTGGGGAAAGGGATGTCCAGCTGGCGGCAAATCTTCCTGGCCAGGAGGTCTTCGATTTCACGTTGTCGTGGAAGGGTAGCAAAGTGCCCGTTTTCCGGGTTAAGAAATACGGAATGCTTCGCGACTTCGCGGTGGAGGAGGCAGCCTTCTGCTAATAGATGGTTGACGAGGTCGCGGCGTTTCATGGAGCTAGACCTTGACGTTTATTTTTCTCTTGAGGATTTCCCCGCCGGTCACCTTATCTTTGAGTTCCCGCTGACTTTCCAGGATAAGCCGTACAGCCTCTTTCAGGTTTTCCTCTACCTCTTCGACCGTCTTCCCCTGGCTGAAGGCCCCGGGAACGGCGTCTACCCAGCCGATATACCACTTGTCGCGTTTTTCAATGGTGGCCTCAAACGTTTGCTCCATACCGCAATCTCCTCGTGTTTAATTATACAACGGCCGGGCAAGTAAAGCCACGGCTATTGTCTTTCCCCACCCCCGTTTGATATCTATTCCCACCCAAGCCGCCCCATAACATCTTCGGCTTAGCCCGGAGTCTTACACCCCTCAACCCCCTGAGGGAGGAGAAGAGGTCTACTAACCGAAAAAGGGGAGTGCGACAGGGAGGGGGCGTAGCCCCCTCTCAAATATTCTCCCCTTCTCCAAACAAAGTATCTTCGGGGGAAATACTATCTTGAGTTTGGAGAGGGGGATTAAGGGGGTAAGGTAAAAATAACTTTGACTCTCCTGCGACAAAAAGATAAACTCTAGAGAAAGCACCCATCCCTTGACAATATACACGGAAACGTGTAATATTTCAGCAAGATGACCATAAAAATTCTCGACAAAGAAACGGTCGACCAGATTGCCGCCGGCGAGGTGGTGGAGCGGCCGGCCTCGGTGGTGAAGGAGCTGGTGGAGAACGCCCTGGATGCCGGGGCCACCCGGATTGCGGTGGA
Source organism: Chloroflexota bacterium (assembly GCA_043818415.1). GTDB lineage: Bacteria > Chloroflexota > Dehalococcoidia > Dehalococcoidales > RBG-16-60-22 > RBG-16-60-22. Next base: position 4,723 of record JBDRFW010000257.1, read on the forward strand.
GGTAAAAGGGGGAGGGGTCGACATTATCCGGGTCACGGATAACGGCAGCGGGATTCCGTCCGACCAGGTCGTCCTGGCCTTTGAAAGGCACGCCACCAGCAAGATAAAGAGTACCCGTGACCTGCAGAACATCGGCAGCCTCGGCTTTCGCGGCGAGGCCCTGCCCAGCATCGCCGCCGTGGCCGGGGTCGAGGTGGTCACCGGAGCCGACGGCGAGGCGGCGGGGACTTACATCAGCCTCGAGGGCGGCGCGGTTATAAGCCAGAAGAAACAGGCGCGGACGCGGGGCACCACCGTCACGGTGCGCCAGCTCTTTCGGAGGGTGCCGGCCCGACTCAATTTTTTAAAATCGGTGCCCACTGAAAACGGCCGCATCGCCGATGTCGTCAGCCAGTACGCCCTGGCCTACCCGGGGGTGGCCTTCACCCTGACTGCCGACGGCCGGGAGAAGCTGCGGACGACCGGGCGGGGCCGGTTGCTCGACAGTATTATCGACGTTTACGGGGCGACGCTGGCCGACAAAATGCTGCCGGTGACCGGGGGGGCGGACGGCAGCGTAAACCCGGACATCCGCGTCACCGGGATGGTCGGCTCCCCGGAGCTGGGACGGGCGGGGCGGGGCAACCTCAGCTTCTTCGTCAACCGCCGCTGGGTGAGCAGTCGGCTATTAGCCTACGCCGTCGAGGAGGCCTACCAGGGACTGCTCATGGTCGGAAAGCACCCGGTGGTCGTGCTCAATATCGACCTTCCTCCGGGGGAGGTCGACGTCAATATTCATCCCGCCAAGAGCGAGGTCAAGTTCCGCAACGACGGCGAGGTCTTCCGGGCCGTGCAGCGGGCGGTCCGACGTGCCCTGGTGGCGCAGGCGCCGGTGCCGCGCATCGAGGAGGTGGCCGCCGCCTACCGGGCCCCGACCGCCCGGGGGGAGCCGCTGTGGCCGACCCCGGACGCTCGTGAGGGCCCCGTCTCCCCGCCCGAAAGCCCGCCGGCCCTGCTGGCGGCGCTGCCGGTGCTGCGGGTGGTGGGGCAGGTGATGAACGCCTACATCGTCGCCGAGGGGCCGGACGGACTCTACCTCATCGACCAGCACGCCGCCCACGAGCGCATCCGCTTCGAGCAGGTCCGGGAGCAGCGGGAGCGCCGACATCCCGAGGTGCAGGGACTTTTAGAGCCGGCTACCTTCGAACTGACGCCGCGACAGGACGCGATTATGATAGATGGCGTTGACGCCCTGGCGGGGTTCGGGTTCTCGCTGGAGCTGTTCGGCGACCGTACCTACCTGGTGCGGGCGGTGCCGGCCATGGTGGGGTCCGACTGGCCCGGGATGCTGCGGGAGCTGCTCGATGAGCTTGCCGGGGAGGAGAGGAGTAAATGGGAGGAGCGGATTGTGGCCTCGATTGCCTGCCACGGGGCGGTAAAGAGCGGGCAAACGTTAAGTCTTGATGAGATGCGGGCGCTGGTGCGGGACCTGGAAAAGTGCGCCAGTCCCCACACCTGCCCGCACGGCCGGCCCACCATCATCCGCCTGAGCTCAACGCAGCTGGAGCGGGAGTTCGGGCGGGGCTAGGCAGCCTCGCTTTCCCCCGCCGCCGCCCGGTAAATCTCCTCCCAGCGCACCATGCCGTCCTCGACGAGCTGGCGGATTTTCTTCTGCTGGGGCGTCAGGCTGCCCGACCCCGTCTTGATTTCAAGGATAACGATTTCCTCGGGGTCGCCCCGGGCCAGGCCGGGGAAGACAATCATATCGATGGGACTGCCGATGAAGCGCACCTCGGTGGGGTCGTAGCGGAAGTCGGGGAAAAACGGCACCATCTGCTCGGTGAACTTGCCGCCCAAAACGGCCCGACTCTGCGTCACGGCCGACTTCCGGGCCTGCTGCATCTCCACCGACCACCTTGAAATCTCCGCCTCCTGCCAGTCGCGGAACCTCTTTTCGTACTTCAGCCGGGTGATGTAGTGGCTCAGGACGACGATGATGATGGCGATGATAGCGATGACGGCGATGGCGGCAACGACTTCCATGGCGGGCCCTCCTAAGCTACATCTAAACAGGTTGTTTCATTATCTTACATTTGAAACATATTGTCATTCCCGCGAAGGCGGGAATCCAGAGGTAGGGGAGAAGGGGATATGGGTTCTGGCCTGCGCCAGAATGACATCCCTGATTTGATCGGGTGATACAGGATTGTTTTAATCAGTCTTCGCCTTACTGCTGCCGGGACGGACCAGCGGGATGCCTCCGGCGCAGAGCGGGCAATTGTCCGGCGGGTAGGTGACGACCTCCGTGCGGTGGCAGCTGAAGAAGGGCACGCCGAGCGCCACCTTCTCCGTGGAGCGGTCGACCAGCACGCCGACCCCCATCACTTTGCCGCCCCGCTTTCTCACGGCATCGATGACCTCGCGCACCGAGCCCCCGGTGGTGAAGACATCGTCGACGACCAGGACTTTTTCCCCGGGACCGATTTCGAAGCCGCGGCGGAACTCCCGACCTCCCCCCTCCGCCTTCTCGGCGAAGATACCCCGGACGCCCAGCTGGCGCGCCGTCTCGTAGGCGAGGATAATCCCGGGGGTGGTGGGGCCGGCCACCACGCTGATATTCTCCTTGCGGAAGTGGTCGGCAATCAGGCCGCAGAGCCTTTCCGTGTATTCGGGGAACTGCAGAACGCGGGCCTTTTCCCAGTAGACGGGCGAGTGCCGACCCGACGCCAGGAGGAAGTGCCCCCGGAGCACCGCTCCCGATTTCTCGAACATGGCCTCGACGCTGTCGGTCACCCTGCCCTCCTGAGTTTACGGCTAGTTCCCGGCGTTGGCTATCTGGTTCCCCAGCGGGTGGTCCGGCACCACGCCCCAGGTCGCCGGCGGCCAGGTGGACAGCCAGACCTTGCCCTGGATGTTCTCACGCGGCACCCACCAGTCGCTGCTGGAATGGGAATCGGTGCTGTGGTTGCGGTTGTCCCCCAGGACGAAGTACTCGTCATCGGGCACCTTCCGCGATGCCATGGTATAGCTGGGGGGACTCTTGATGTAGGGCTCGTCCAGCCTGACGTCGTTGACGTAGACCGCCCCGTCTTTGATTTCGACCGTGTCGCCGGGCAGGCCGATGACGCGCTTGATGAAGTCTTCGCTGCTGCCGTTGGGTTCCTGGAAGATAATGACTTCGCCCCGCGCCGGCTCGCCCACCCAGCTCCAGTAGGCGGTCTTATTGACCACCACCCGCTGGCCTTCATGGAAGTTGGGCTCCATGCTGTTCATGAACACCTCATACGTCTGGATGGTGTGCTGGGCGGCGAAGAAGATGGCCGCCGCCAGAATCACCGTGATGAGGAATTCACGAAAGAATGTTTTCATTATTCTTTACCCTGATTTACGTATAATTATACTCTATTGTGCCCTCTATCGCCAGTGACGAGGCTGCGCTTGCTAAAAGCCGCCGCCGGTATTAGGATAGATAAGACCGCCCCGCCCCGGGGACGCGCTCTACCGGAAATGACGCAAAAGCTTCAAAAGCTGACAGCCCTGCTGAAAAAGACCCGCTTCTGGCTCGCGGTATTCGTGGTGCTGGCCGTTACCGTTATTATCATCGGGCTGGACAACGTTCCCGGCATCGTCCTGGGCTACCTGGCCACGGCGGTGCTGATGACGCAGTGGACACGCCGCTGGCGCAGGACGTGGCACTTTATCGTCCTCTTTTTCGTCTCCCTGGTGGGCATCATTTTCCTCTCCTTCCTCCACGAGGTCGTTGTTTTTCCCCTGGCCGTCCTGGTAGGAGGCAGCGACGTCGCCCTGAGTGCCGGCTGGAACATCTTTCACGTGGTGGTGTCCCTGATTATCGCCTTCGCCGGCGGCACGGGCCTGTTCATCGGGCTGATTGGCGCCGTCGCCCTGGGTGTGGTGTGGCTCATCACCCTGAGTAAACGGGGTACTTGACCGCCGGGCTATTTTGTTCTATCTTATACCAAGACTTTCCTGGCAAGACCTGAAGCGGGAATTAAAGCATGGAAATAGTCTTAACAGCACTGCTGGCCGTGGCCGCCTTCGGGCTAGGCGCCGTTCCCTTCTCCCTGCTAGTCGGCCGGGTATTCCTGGGCAAGGATATCCGCGATTACGGCGATGGTAACCCCGGCGCCGCCAACGTCTTCCGGGCCGGCGGCCAGAAATCCGGCTACCTGGCCGTTTTCCTGGACGTAGCCAAGGGCGTGCCGGTGGTCTTCCTGGCGCACGCGTGGTTTGGCCTGCCCATCGCCGCCGTGGTCATCATTGCCCTGGCCGCCGTGCTGGGCCACGCCTTCTCGCCGTTCCTGGGCTGGCGCGGCGGCAAAGCGGTGGCGGTCACCTTCGGGGTGCTGCTGGCGCTGCCCCAGTACGAGCTGTTGCTCGTCCTCATCGTCTTCGTCGTGCTGGGCGCGCTCTTCATCGAAGTCGACGCCTGGACGGTGATATTCGGCGCCGCCGGGTCGCTGGCGTACCTGGCCGTGACCCGCGGCGGCTCCTGGGAGCCCCTGATGATGCTCGGCATACTGGCCATCCTGGCCTTCAAGCATTTCGACGAGCTCCACAACTTTCCCGGTTTCCGGGGCCGACTGGTCCGCTGGGTCCAGGCGGTGATACGGGGGACGCAGTTCATTGTCTAGAAAGGCTGACGCATGTCATACCAGCTGATAGTGGCGGCCGGACTGGTCCTTTTCCTGTTTAATCTTATTCTTAACCTGAGGAACCTCCGGACGCCGCGGGCCGATAGCCGGGTGCCAGGTCCCCCGCCGCTGGTTTCCGTGATGGTCCCGGCGCGGGATGAGGAGACGAATATCCGTGCCTGCCTGGGGTCGCTGCAGGCGCAGGACTACCCGAACTACGAGGTACTGGTGCTGGACGATAACTCGGCGGACGGCACGGCCGCCATCGTCGAGGAAATATCGGCGAGGGACAGGCGGGTCCGCCTCGTCAGGGGCGAGCCCCTCCCCGAGGACTGGGCCGGCAAGCCCTTCGCCTGCTACCAGCTGGCTAAAGAGGCCGGGGGCGACTGGCTCCTCTTCGTGGACGCCGATACGACCCACGCCCCCCACATGCTGCGCAGTGTGCTCTCCCTGGCCCTGGAGCTGAAAACGTCCCTGCTTTCCGGCTTCCCCCGCCAGCTGGCCAGCTCCTTCCCCCAGAAGGTGGTTATCCCGGTGCTGTACTTCATCATCCTGAGCTGGATGCCTCTATGGTGGCTGCACCGCTCCCGGCAGCCGAAGACATCGCTGGCCATCGGGCAGTTCCTCCTCTTCCCCCGAGACGCGTACTGGCGCATCGGCGGGCACCGGGCGGTCAAGAGCCGTATCCTGGAGGACGTCTGGCTGGGCATCGAGATTACCCGCTCGGGCGGCCGTCACGTGGCGGTGGACCTGGCCCCGGTGGTCGCCTGCAACATGTACCGCAACATCGGGGCGATGTGGGAGGGCTTTATCAAGTGGTGCTATTCCGTGGCGGCCATGTCCCGTCTCGGACTCTTCGCGCTGATAGTGGCCGGCTATATCTTCTTCCTGGCGCCGTTCTACTGGCTCTGGAGCGAGTTTTTCCGGGCGACGGCCCCTACCGCCTGGCGGGAGGTGGTCATCTTCCAGGTGGCCGTGATACTGCTGATGCGCGGCCTCATCGATACCCGTTTCAAGGAGCCGGTGGTCTCGGCGATACTCCATCCCATCGGCATTTCCTTCCTCTTCGCCGGGGCGCTCTACGCCGGCGGCAAACGCATCGTCGGGGCGGGCGTCAGCTGGAAGAAGCGGATTTACGGCGGGGAATCGGCGGTAAAGTAGGAGTTAGTCCGGCCAGGGGCTGGTATAGGTCAGCGCGCTGAACTTCCACCGCCCGTCCACCCGGGCGTACTCGCAGTCGTACCTTCCCTGGATGAATCGCTGCGCGTTGCCAGTGGCGGGGTCGGCGATGAAGATATATATCAACCAGTGGCTTTTAGCTTTGTCACCGTCCACTTCCACGACCGGCTGGACGGCGAAGTGAGCGTCCCGACCCTTGCCGGCGTTCTTCCTGGCGATAACATCGGTGAACAGCTTCAGAATGGCCTTCTTACCGCGGACAAGGTCGTGGATGTTGACCGTGGCGTCTTCCGTGAAGCACTCCGCCATTTCCGGCCACTGGCGGTTGTTGAGGTAAAAGAGATAATCGTTATGCATGTTCTTGATGGCCTCGGCATCCTCGATGGCCTTGAGTCGTTTCTCCATCTCTTCCAGCGTCATGCGACACCTCGCTTTCCGGTAATAAGATATACCGCGGCAGGAGTGAAGTCCAAGTCGACCCAGACTGCTTTACCGCCGCCGCAGGTGCTCCCGCGCCTGCTGGATGAAGGCCTCGAAGCGTATCGACTCGCCGGGGTCCTTGGTGCCCTCCACCACCACGTTCAGCACCGGCAGGCGGTGGTCCAGGCGGAACTGGTGCAGGAGCAGGCTGACGATGGTCCCCGGCATGCAGCCGAAGGGGATGATGTTGACGATACCGTTGAAGCCGTGCTCGGCGTACTCCACGACGCGCCCCATGCTCAGGATGGCCTCGCCCTCCACGGCGGGGGTCAGGTAAGTATGTCCCTTGTCCAGAATCGCCTGGGTCGGTAGCTCGCGGGTAAACGCCTCGATGGCGCCGTCGAACTCCTGGCGCAGCGGCTCGGCGACGCGCTCCTGGACAATCTCGGTCATCTTCTGCTTGGCCCAGTCACGCCAGCCGCCATCAAGGTGGAGCCGGTTGCGGCGCTTGCGCTGGTGGTCGATGTAGTCCAGCCACTCCTCCAGCGGCGGTACGCCGACCTGTGCCCCCAGCGCCTCCAGCTTACGGACGAGCGAATCGTTGGCGAACTGGTTGCTGCGGACGAATATCTCCCCGACGATGCCCACGCGCGGTTTGAGAACGGTCTTATCGATTTTCACCGCCTCGAAGGCTTCCCTGGCCTGGCAGGAGAACCTTTGCAGGGCCTCGCCGTTCTGCCCCACCGTCTTCACCAGCCGGTCCAGGTACTCCTTATAGACGGCGTCCGTCTGGCCCGTGTTCACCTCGTAGGGTCGCCGCTCCAGCACCATCTTCTGCATGGAATCGAGAACGGCGATAGCCCGCCAGGCGTGGAGCCGGAACCCCTGCCCCAGGGCGGCCATGTCCTTGTGGTAGCCGCCGGTCTGGTCGAAGACGAGAATGGGAACCTGCGGCAGCCCCAGCTCGTCGAGAATCAGGCGGTGCAGCCGGTTGTACTGCCCGAAGCGGCAGGGCCCGCTGGCGGCGGGCATAAAGAAGGCGGCGTGCTCGGGGTCGAAGTCCGGCGACTGCGTCTTCTTGACGATGTCCCCGGTGGTGATGATGCTGGGGTAGCACTCCTTGCCCGTGGTGTACTTCCGCCCGATTTCCAGGGTGTGCTCGTCGGACTCCGGTAAAGCCTCGGCGTCAACGCCGCAGTGCCGCATGGCGGCGGCCAGGACGTAGCCGTGGTCAATCATGTACGGCAGGTAAACGCGCCGGGTGCCGGTGCCGTTGGAGGAGATGCTGACCAGTTGGATGGGCTTGCTGGTGCCGCGGGTCCTGGTGTGGCGTATCGTGTCGATGAAGGCCTCGCAGCGCGTGATGATGCCGGCATCGGCGGAGTGCTCGTCGATTTCGATGGTCAGGAAGGGCTTGCCCTCCGTTTCCTTGCTGAAGAACTTGAGCATGTAGGAGTCCGGCCCGCAGGCGAAGTTGGTGACGTAAAGCCCGAACAGGCGCGGGTCGCGGGCGATGATGCGGCCGGCGCAGAGTATCTTCTGGCCGGACTTCCAGTACATGTTGGGGTGGGCCTTACTGACTTCCTCCGCCACCGAGGCCAGCGGCAGGAAGTCCAGCGGTATCGCCAGCACATTGAGGTCGCGCAGCTTCTCCGCCAGGTTGAGGGTGATGGCCTCATCGTAGGTGTTGTAGGCCCGCCCCAGGATGACGATGGCCTTGTCATCGGGTTTAAGGTTGTTCAGGATTTCCTCGCCGCGCTGCTGCTGCCACTCGTTGAACGCGTCGAACGCCCCGAACCCTGCCTCGATGGCCTTATCTATCATTGTTTTTGATGTTATCCCGGCTTGTTTGGCGACATTTCTAAGTACCCGCTTCTGCCACGGCCGGCCGCGGTCCGGGTGGATGACCGGCCTGAGCACCTTCGGCGTCTTGGCGGAGGGCGTGCTCAGGGTTTCCCGGATGCTCGTGGAGCTGAGCAGGATGTAGGGCAGGCTCTGGGTCAGCGGGCAGTTCCAGGCCTTATCGAAGTGGCCGGAGAGCTTCTCCATGGTGCACTGGACGGGCAGGAAGATGAAGTCCGGCTCCTTCTCCAGCAGGTTGAGCACGTGCCCGTGGGAGAGCTTGATGGGCAGGCACGGCTCCTCGACGATGTTCTCCACCCCCTGGCGGATGATGTGGCGGTTGGTGGGGTCGGAGACCACCACCCGGAAGCCCAGCTCGGTGAAGAAGGCTTTCCACATGGGGTAGAGCTCGTGGAAGAAGAGGACGCGGGGAATCCCCACCGTCTTGCCGTTGGGTTTGTCCGGCTCGTCCCTGGGATAGGTGTTGATGAGGTGCTCGTAGCGCTCTTCGAAGAGTCGCGGTATCTTTAACGACTGCCTTTTCTCCTTCTGCTCCGGGCTGTCCCAGAGGCCGCAGCGGGAGCCATAGAAGAGGGGCTTCTCCCCCTCGAAGACAACCTTGTGGATTTCACAGCGGTTGGAGCAGCTCTGGCACTCGAAAGATGACAGCTCATATTTTCTATCGGACAAATCGAAGCCGCGGAAGCGGGTCGGCCGGCCGCTGGACTCCATCTCTTCGCGGGCCAGCATGGCCACCCCGATGGCCCCGAGGATGTCGTGGTGGGGCGGCACGGTTATCTTCTGGCCGAGGACGGCCTCGAAGGCGGCCTTGACGGCCCGGTTGAAGGCGGTGCCGCCCTGGAAGAGAATGTGGTCGCCGATTTTACGGTCCTCGACCACCTTGGTCAGGTAGTTCTTCACCACGGAGTAGGCGAGGCCGGACACCAGGTCTTCCTTGGCCGCCCCCCGCTGCTTGCAGTAGTTCTGCTGCGACTCCATGAAGACGGTGCAGCGCTCCCCGAGGTCGAGCGGGTGCTGTGAGGAGATGCCCATCTCGCCGAACTGCTCCTTGATGTTGATGCCCAGCTTCTCCGCCTGCTCCTCCAAAAACGAGCCGGTGCCGGCAGCGCAGACCTTGTTCATGGCGAAATCGACGATGGTGCCGTGCTGCAGGCTGACGTACTTGGCGTCCTGCCCGCCGATTTCAAATATAGTGTCCACGTCCGGGCACATGAAGGAGGCCGCCCGGGCGTGGCTGGTAATCTCGTTGCGGACGACGTCGGCGCCGAAGAACTCGCCGGTCATGTAGCGCCCGGAGCCGGTGGAGCCGGCTCCCTTGATGATGACCCTGTCCCCGATTTCCCGCCCTACCTCGTAGAGTCCCCGCTTCACCGCCTCGATGGGACGGCTGGCGGTCATCAGGTATCGCCGCGCCAGCACGTTGTTTTCCCGGTCAATCACCACCACGTTGGTGCTGATGGAGCCGATATCCACGCCTACGTAAGCCTCGACGGGCTTATCCGAGTCTATTTTTACCGTCTCGGTAACCACGGGATAGTCGTCGGCGCTGAGCGGCTGCAGGGTAACGAACTTGTACTCACGTTTTTTAACGTAGTCGCGCAGTCGCTGCACCGTGTCTTCGGGCAGGGGGTATTCCTTGTTGATGAGGGCGGCGCCGGTGGCGCCCAGGACGGCGAAGTGCTCGGGGACAATCAGGTCCTTCTCGTCCAGCTTGAGGACCTCCAGCACGGCGCGCCGGATGCCTTTGTTGGCGGCCACCCCGCCCTGGAAAGAGACGGGCTTGCCCAGCTCCCGGCCGCGGATGACCTGGCCCTTGAAGTTGCGTATCATGGCGAAGCACAGCCCGGCGACGATGTCATGGACCGGCGTGCCTACCTGCTGCAGGTGAATCATGTCGCTCTTGGCGAAGACGCTGCAGCGCCCGGCCATGCGGGGCGGGTTCTCCGACATCAAGGCGACGTCGCCGAACTCCTCGATGGGGATGCCCATCCGTGATGCCTGCTGGTCGAGGAAGGAGCCGGTGCCGGCGGCGCAGGCGCCGTTAAGAGCGAAGTCGGTGACCCTGGGGGCTTCCCCCGCTTCATTTTTCAGGACGATGAGCTTGGAGTCCTCGCCGCCTATCTCCAGGATGGTCTGCACCTCCGGGTGGAAACGGGCGGTGCCGGCCGCCTGGGCCGTGATTTCATTGACGAAGGGTATACCCAGCAGGGTGGCGATGAGCTGCCCGCCGGTGCCGGTGGCGGCCGCCGCCTCGAACTGAGAAGGCGGGTACTTTTCCAGCAACTCCTCCAGGATAGCAAGGATAGTCTCGACGGGCTGGCCCCGGGTGCGGATGTAGCGGGACTCTATTATATTATCGTTATCATCAAGGACCACCACCTTGGCGGTCACGGAGCCGATATCTATACCGAGTTTCATATGGCAACTCACCGGTGAAAAATATTAAGCGCCGGTCGGGGCATAAGCGAAAATCAGCAGCTTTAAATATATTATAAAGCCTGTTAAAGCGGGATGTAAACAGTGGGGTAAAAGCCGGGTAGCTAGAGAGAAAAATAGAGGTCCATGAGGATATTCAGCGTCCTCATGGCATTGACCAGCGGCGCCGCGTCCGCCTTCGAGGCCACCTTGCCGAGTCGTTTCTCCAGGTCTTCGGCCAGGCCGGATATCAGCTTGCGGAGGTCGTCGGTGCCGCCCTTCTCCCGCAGGGCTTCCACCTCTTTAACGATTTGGGGCGCGGCCACCGTCCGGAGCTGCTGGACGGCCATGGAGAAGTTGAGGTCCTTCAGGCCCTGGAGGACACCCCGCACCTTTTTCCCCTGCTCCTGGCGCTGCCGCTCCTTGTTATCATGCTCTTCCTGCTGCCGCGTGAACTGCCGGGAAAGGCGCATCAGCTCGTCGAGGCCGCTCTCTTCGTCTGCCATTGTAATTCCGCCTGCCTGTCATGGCTGGCGAGCCAGGATTCGAACCTGGGCTAAGGGATCCAAAGTCCCCTGTGCTACCACTACACAACTCGCCAATCTCACACGCAGGATTATAGCACGCAGGTATGGCGGTGGCAATGCTTTGAGGCTGAAATGTGGATTATTCCGAGGGTTTAAGGCGCGGGACTTACTGTTTAAGCCGCGGTCTAGGGCTTCTTTTCGGGGAGGACCAGCACCGATTTCCAGTAGTTCCGGTTCGAGGCGAGCATGCCCCGCCGGACCATCGTCAATATCTTTTTATAGACTTCCATCTTATTAAGGTCCTTCTGGAGCGCGGTCATGGAGATATTGGCCTGGCATACCTTGAGCTTGGACGCGTTGATGACCCGGTAGTCTTCGATTTCCACCTGCCACCCCGGCTCCGCCTGGATATTGCTCGCCAGCGGCAGGCTTCCCGTGATAACGGGCCGGTATTTGCGGCCGTTGTCCCCGGCGGCCGCCGCTGATTCAACGCCGGAAGGCTGGCATTTCCCCACCACCCGCTGGTGGTTAATCTCATCCATCCTCGCCGAATATTCGTCCATGATCTGGTTGATTTTACTTCTCATGGCTCCCGTCAGAATCTCCGTCCGGCTGAAAGTCCGTCTATTGAGATTTTATGCCCTTGGCGTTAACAATAATATAGGTATAAAGTAGTTACCCGTTCCGGTACTTTAGTCACGGGTGGCGGTGGAATAGCCGGCCTGAAGGCCCCGCCGGGTGCCGTTTTTGCCGTGAGCGATGGGGTTGTGCTATTATTCCTTACATCATGAGATAACGGGAGAGCCATGAACCCTTTCCAGCGAGTACTCTGGGGCCTGATATTCCTGACGGTCGTCATCATCGTCGGCATCGTCGGCTATGAGGTTATCGAGGGCTGGAATTTCCTGGACTCCCTGTTCATGACGGCCACCACCATCACCACCGTGGGCTACAGCGAGGTTCACCCCCTTTCCGCGGGCGGGCGTATCTTCAGTATCTTCCTGATGTTCGGGGGCGTGGGCGGGGCCCTCTACGCCTTGAGCGGCATCGTTGGATATGTCGTCGAAGGTAATATCGGCACACAATGGGAGAGGCGTAAAATGCAGAAGAAAATAGACAGCCTGAAAGGTCATTTCATCCTCTGCGGGTTCGGCCGGGTCGGCGAGGAGATTGCCCACACCTTCAAGGAGGAGGATGTCCCCTTCATCATCATCGATAACCGGCCGGAGTGCATCACCCGCCTGGCCGGTATGGACTATATTTACCTCCAGGGGGATGCCACCCAGGACGAGGTGCTGCGGAGTGCCGGCATCGGGCGAGCCCGCGGCCTGATTGCCGCCGTGGGAACGGACACCGATAACACCTATATTACCCTCTCGGCACGGGGGCTCTGCCCGGATGTTTACATCGAGGCGCGCGCCTCCAGCGAGGAAGCCGTGAAAAAGCTGGAGAGGTCCGGGGCCAACCGGGTCATCAGCCGCTGGCCATCGGGGGGAACCGCATGGCCATGCTGGCCCTGCGACCCGCCGTGGTTGACTTCATCGATAACGTGACTTACATTCGCGGACGGGAGATGCGACTGGAAAACGTTGATGTTCCGGAGAACTCCCGGCTGATAGGGCAGACAATAAAGGAAATCAGGGACAAGACGCACATCACTACCCTGGCGATTCAGAAGAAAGGACACACCCTGATTCCCAATCCTTCCGGCGAGGAAATGGTCGAGGACGGCGACCAGCTGATTGTCATCGGTACCAGGGCCCAGCTGGCGTCGCTGGAGGCGGCTCTCTAGGGGGTTACGGCTCTCAGGCGGCTTTTTTCCTGGCTGCGGTCCCGGGTTTCCCGTGCAGGAAATCTATCTGTGTCTTCCACTTGCGGGCGCGGTCGGCCATGAACCGCCGCGTCGGCTGTCGCTCGGTGCTGATAAGCATCGAGTTGATATTAATCCAGGGAACGAAGAGGCTCTCGGTGTACCCGCCCATCATGTCCAGCTTGTCATCCCAGTGGACGAGGTTTATCATGATACCGTGCTCGTCGACGACCTCCACCATGCCGACGTAGCAGTTTTCCGGTGCCGTCTCCGCCATCAGGTGCACCGCCACGCAGTAACCCGGTTGAATCGCCTGAGTTTTAGCCATCTTTCACCCCCGTTTTACCTCAACTAACGTAGCCTATTTATATAATTATTTGGCGCTATTGTCAATACTGAAATCAGTTCCGGGTGGGACTGATTCCCGCAAGACGTTAACCTTTATAAAATCTTAAGGTTTGCTTTACCCAATATTTACGTATTTTATGCCCGTCTTTATGGCGCGCTGGTAAAGTTGATGATGGTTGTAAGGTCAACCGGGAAAAGAAATAAGGTTTCCCCGGGCAGGGTATTCGGGGTGAAAAGGTAAGAGAAATGGAAAGTTTCGCCATCGCGGGCAAGGCCAGGGAAGTCTTCCGGCTCATCGAGCTGAAAGCTAAGCGGGAAGAGATGGAAAAGGCCATCAGGAAGCTCGCCAAAAAGAACAAGAAGCGCTGACTTTCACTCCGGCTGGCCGGTCTATCCGTCCCGGTCTCAGGGCATCGGGAAAAACCGGTTGAACAGCCAGAATATTACTGGAATGGATACCACGGAGAAGATAAAGCTGGAGAAGACGAACTGATTGGATATTGATTTATTACCGCCGGCGCGTTCGGTCATAATGGGGGTTCCGGTTATCGGCGGGACGGCGCTTTGCAGGATGAACAATAGAGCGATACTGTAGCTCGGCTTGAGAAAGACCAGCAGGGCCAGGAAGGCCAGCGGGAAGATAATATTTTTCACGGCCAGGAATTTCACAATCTCGGCAACATAGAACTTGCCCCTTTGTTTGAAATCTAGGTAAAGGCTGCCCCCGAGGATAATCATGATGAGCGGCAGCGCCATCGCCCCCAGGATTTCCAGGATTGACCGCACGAAGTACGGCAGGTAGTCATGGACTCCGATAAGTCGGACGGCAATCGCCAGGACGGTGGCTATCATTATCGGGTTGAAAATCCGGTTCCATTGAAGGGTCTTCTGACGCAGCACTTTCCTGAAAAAGAGGTGGTAGGTGCTGAAGAACATGATGGGGTGGATGATGATAAAAATATAGAGCTGGGGCAGATAGGGCGCATCGGTCCCGAAGATGCCGCTGATGACGATGAGCGGGAAAAACAGCCCGTTCTGGTACAGGAGGTTCATGCCGAATTCCCCGCGCGTATCCTTCCGGGAGAGGAACATGGTTACCAGCGTCAGGACCAGGGAGACGGCGGCAAAAAGAACCCACCACAGCGGCAGCTGCCACCAGTCCGGGAACTTCTCCGGCGAAAAATTCACCAGGATACTGGCGAAGACCAGGCAGGGCAGGGCAATATCGATGGCCAGCCGGGAGAGGAAACCCAGCACGTTTTCCGGTATCATGCCGCGCCGGGTAATCCAGAACCCGATTAACCCGATGCCAAGGAGTACAAGCACCGACTGCAATACGATGACGAAAATATCCATCTTTACCGTCTATTCAAACATTCCGGTCATGGTGCCGAAGGTCGGACTCGAACCGACACGAGGGTTGCCCCCCAACAGTTTTTGAGACTGCCGCGTCTGCCATTCCGCCACTTCGGCCGGAATCCTCCCCATTCTAAGTGAAAAATGTTGATAGCGCAAGGCCGGGCTCCCGCGCCGGTTGTCATCCTGCACGCCGGGCAGATGGCCTACCTGCGGGGAATCGTCCACGGCATGGACTCCCCCGACGAGCGTTTCTGGTAAGACCCGCTTTCCATCGGTCCGTTCCGGCAGCCTGTTTCATCGTGCCGTCTGTTGCGCGGAACGTGCCTTTCTTGCTACAATTACAGGCGTGGACGTTGAGAAATCGAGTCACGTAGATATAGCCCTGCGCCGTTTATTGCTGCGGCGGGGGCTTTTTACTAAACGGAGAACACTCATGACCGACCGTTTTGACCCGCAGACAATCGGAAAAAAGTGGCAGCGCCGCTGGGCCGATGATGGACTGTACGCGGTCAACGATGACGACCCCCGCCCCAAGTGGTACGCCCTCACCATGTTCCCCTATACCTCCGGGGACCTCCATATCGGGCACTGGTACCCCATGGCCCCCTCGGACGCGCACGCCCGCTACATGCGCATGCGTGGCTATAACGTATTGCACCCCATGGGCTTCGACGCCTTCGGGCTGCCGGCGGAGAACGCCGCTATCAAGCGTGGCATCCATCCTTTCACCTGGACGATGCAGAACATCGACAATATGCGCCGCCAGCTCAAGTCCATCGGCGCCATCTACGACTGGTCCCGGGAGGTGATTACCTGCCTGCCGCAGTATTACAAATGGACACAGTGGTTCTTCCTTAAATTATACGAAAACGGGCTGGCTTATCGCGGCAAGGCGCCGGTAAACTGGTGTCCCAAATGCCAGACGGTGCTGGCTAACGAGCAGG